>QIBA01000037.1 GCA_003225175.1 Acidobacteriota bacterium | reverse complement strand
CCAAGGATGATCATCTTTCGCGATCCGACGCGATCGACCAGGCGTCCAAATAGAGGAGACGCAGCGGCAGCGACAATATTATGCAAGCTGAAAGCGAGCGAGATGGCAGATCGGCTCGCGTGGAATTCCTTGGCAAAAGCTTTTAAAAATACCGGGAAGGAGAGCACAAGAATCGGTGGACCGCCCAGAAAGAGAGCCACGGCCGCAGCGATGCTTATCCACCAACCATAAAAGAGCCTTCCTTCGCTCATCCTCACCTCGCGCCAAGACGTGGTGCTGGGAATCGAGGAAGCATACTTCAGGAAGTTGTTCAGCAGAAGAAAAACAAACAGTTCTATCGAAAACCCGTGCGAAGGCGCGGCGGTTCTTGTCCCTCAACTCGCCTGTCAATACTTTCTATCATTTCTGAACTTCAGCGATCACAACACCATAGGGCTCGATAGAAACTCTACTGAGATCGATCGTTGCCGCTGTCGCACTCGTCGCAGCCAGCACTCGTCCTTTGGAAGCTCCGATCCTGGTTGTATCGAGCGCGATGTTCTGCGGCTGCGAAGAGAAGTTGAGCACCACGAGAGCCATCTCGCGTTTCGATTTGCGAAGGTAGCTCATGACATTGGGATTGTTCTCATCTAGTACGACATAATCGCCGGAGTAGAAGGCGGGATGAGTGCGCCGGAGCTTGATGATGTGCCTGTACCAATTCAGGATTGAGTTAGCCTCCGCCATTTCACTCGCAACATTGTGAGTGGTGTAATTTGCATCAACGGAGAGCCATGGTGTCGCTCCCTGATTAAATCCGGCGTTGACGGAGGAATCCCACTGCATCGGACTGCGCTCGCCATCGCGTCCGATTTCCTTCGGCCAGCCTTTCTTCCCGATTACGTCCTTCACGTCCTCCACGCGCTTGGGATCGTTATTTTCCATGCCGATCTCTTCGCCGTAGTACATGATTGCGCTGCCGCGGAGCGTGAGATAAAGAGCCGACATTAATTTCGCGACCTGATCTTTGTTATCTCCCGTTCCATATCGGTCCACATATCGGCGGATATCGTGGTTGCTGAGCACGTACACCGGCCAGCCATGCACAGGATTGCTCTCTATGGCGGCTACTTTCTGGCGAAATTCATTTGCATCCAGCTCGTCGACTTTCGTGAAGTTGAAGTACATCGGCATTTGCAGTTCGTTGTTGCTGGGTCCGTAATACTCGGCTAGCTCTTCGGCTGTCTTGGTCCAGGTCTCCCCGATGAGAACGCGACCGGAAGACTCGTCGGCAACTTTGCGGAGCTTCTGCAATTCGGCATGAACTTCAGACAGACTGTGGTCGTGAATGTGCTCCTGCAACGGCATGCCGTAAGCATCGGTGCCCTCCAGAGGAGGATTGTCGGTGAGATTCGGGTCCTCAAACATCGTGTCGACCGCGTCCAGGCGAAAGCCGTAGACGCCCCGTTGGTACCAGAAGCGGGTAATTTCGAACATTTCGGATTCGACTTTCGGATTGCGCCAGTTCAGATCGGGCTGCTGGGGATAGAAGTAGTGGTAGTACCACTGCTTCGTGGTCTCTGAAAACGTCCAGCTCGGACCGCCGAAGGTCGAAGTCCAGTTGTTCGGCGGTTGCCCTTCACTCTTGCCATCGCGCCAGATGTAGTATTCGCGATAAGGATTCGTCGTCGATTTCGCCGACTCCATGAACCATTGGTGTTTGTCGGAAGAATGATTGACGACGAAATCCAGAATGACCTTTATGTGACGTTTTTTGGCCTCGGCGACCAGGCGATCGAAATCAGCGAGAGTTCCGTACTGAGGATCGATATTGCGGTAATCGGAGACGTCATACCCAAAATCTACTTGAGGCGAAGGGAAGCAGGGCGTAATCCAGATGGCGTCCACTCCCAGGCGTGCGAGGTGATCCAGATGCTGCGTGATCCCGTTCAGATCGCCGGTCCCATCGTTATTCGAATCTCCGTAGCTTCGCGGGTAGATCTCGTAGAAGACGGAATACTTCCACCACTCATTTTGAGTGGCGAATTTGTTTGCCGGCATGTGTGGAGCAGCGTCCTTCAAACGTGAAGCAGATGTTTGCGCTAACGCGGAGATCGAACAGAACACAAGAGTCGTTAGCAGGCGGGTAAGGCGGGTACTCTGCATCAATGCTCCAGGAGCCTGGAAGGGCAGAATAGTGTAACGCAGGATACTCCCGCTCGAAATGAGAGAGACGCTAGCTCTCAACCTCGCGCAGACGAGCGGATTTTCCTTTTAGTCCACGCAGATAGAACAGCTTCGCCCGGCGCACGCGGCTGCTACGGACGTGCTCGATCTTATCAATGACCTTCGAGTTCAGAGGAAAGATGCGTTCGACGCCTTGACCAAAGCTGATCTTGCGAACCGTAAGGCTGGCCTGCGGACCGCCCTTCTTAGCGATGACAACACCCTCGAACGCCTGCACCCGCTCTTTGTCGCCTTCCTTAATCTTGACTTGAACGCGAACCGTATCGCCGGGAGATATCTGCGGGATATCTTTACGCTGCAGCTTCTCTGCAACCTTTGCCATGATCGGTGAAATCGACATTATCAGTTCCTTTCGCGCATACGTTGCACCGACCGCTGCCGGGCTCCGCTCGGAATTTCATGATTTGCAATGCCCTGGCAGGTGGAGCTTGGGGCATTGCATGTGGTCTCAGGGCGCACCGCACCCTCTCAGACAAACATTCATTGTACCGCATTCGCCGCTATTGAATCAGCTTTCCCGTGCGCTGCAAACCCGCGACAATCTTCTGGTCTTCCTCGGTAAGAAGCTCGGCCTTAAGAAGCTCTGGCCGATTTCGCAGCGTCTTCTCGATGGCTTTTCGGCGACGCCAGCGGCGAATCTCATCGTGATTCCCTGACGAGAGCACCTCTGGGACTAGCCAGCCGCCAAAATCCGCTGGGCGCGTGTAGTGTGGATAATCCAGAAGTCCACCCGGACCGCAGGTTGAGTCTGGGAGGCCGTCTTGAGATGGTCGCACAGTCGAACTGAAGCTTTCCTGATGTGCCGACGCCTCGTTGCCGAGAACACCAGGAATTAGCCGCGAGATGGTATCGACGATGATCGCAGCGCCGAGCTCGCCTCCGCTCAGAACGAAATCACCGACAGAAATCTCGCGGTCAGCAAGATATTCGTTCACCCGCTCATCAACTCCCTCATAGCGTCCGCAGATGAGCGCTACACGATCCAATTTTGCTAACTCCTCAGCTTCGCGCTGATGAAAAAGCCGGCCTTGAGCAGACAGCAGAATCACCGATTCCCTGCATTCAGGGTGAAGCCTGTTTTCCCGTGAACTTAGGCTCAACGATTCGATGCATTCAAAAATCGGCTGCGGCTTCAGCACCATGCCTTCGCCACCGCCGAAGGGACGATCGTCGACAGTCTGGTGACGATCATGAGTGAAGGCCCGCAGATCGTGGATATTCACTTCCACCAGCTTCTGCTCTCGCGCACGACGTAATACTCCGTAGTCGAGCGGCCCACGAAAGAAGTCAGGAAAGATCGTAAGGATGTCGAAACGCATTGGGGAAATCGAGTTCGCTTATTGTCGCAGAGAGCCGCTTTGGATGGCTTGATGCGCCTACCGCTGTTGCTTTTCTTCCTCCGACAAAGGTGCGTTTATTTTTAGCAGGCCGGGGGGAAGCTTCATCTCGAGAATTTTGCGGGCAGCGTCAAACCGCACTAGATACTCCTCCGCAAAGGGGATTTCGCATTCCTCGCCCGCTCGGAGCACGACCAGCAATGGCGCGGCGCCGACATCTTGCCGAACATCCTCAATCCGGCCAATCTCATGTCGGCGGCCATTCAAGACGTCAACCACCATGCTTCCAACCAGATCGGCAACGTAAGTCTTTCCTTCCTCGAGTTCCGCGCGTTTCTCGAGCGGAACCTGGACCAATAACCCGCTCAAGAACTCGGCGTCGGATATGGAGTTCACGCCCTCAAATTTGAGCACTACTCGGCCTTTATGAAACCAATGATTTGCGAGTTGGTACTCGCGCGGCTGCGAGTCATCTTCGCAGCCAAGCCACAGCTGGGAGCGCTCGGAGAATTTTTCCGGGAAATCGGTGAGGATCTCGGCTAGCACCTCGCCCCGTCTTCCTTGGGGACGCACAATGCGGGCGACAACAATGAATTTAACGGATGGAGGCAATACGGTTCAGGACATTATCACGATCTCAGAAGCCAGCGGAAAATGAGGCGGAGCAAAGAACAGCGAATTTAACAGCGAATTTAACAGTGAATTTTAGAAGTAAACCCGAAAGTTATCGAATTCTGCCCAGAATTCAGAAAACTCGTTTTAGGAACAGTGAATAACAGCGAATTAGCAGTGAATTTTCCTGTAACGAGTTCCCCCGTTTTTAGGCGCCTGCTGCACCCGACTGCACACCGCCGGGCAGTCCATCCTCGATAATCTCAAGGCTGTGACGCTTATGCAGTTTCATACTGGCAGCGCCGATAATTGTCCGCAGGGAACGCGCGGTGCGTCCCTGCTTACCGATCACTTTTCCCAAATCTCGTTGAGCTACCCGCAACTCCAGCACCGTGCTTTCCGGACCTTCGATAGCCTCTACTGTGACCAAATCAGGCTCATCGACCAGAGCCTTCGCGATATCCAACACAAGCGCCCGCACGTCTCCGCCCTGCTCAGTCGGCATAATCGACTCCCATATGGGTGGCCTTGGCCGCCCATCTCTCACCTGGAAGTACAAACCCCCATACCCGCAAGAACTTCAGCGAGTCGCAGCATCGTTAGGAGTCGGGGGACTAGCCCTGCTTTCTTTTCAACTGAATGACTGCGCGTTTACGACTGCGTATTTTAGGCCGCGGTTCCCGCTGGAGCGGTGGCCTTGGACATCAGCTTCCCAACCGTTTCGGATACCTGAGCGCCCTTCGAGACCCAGTGATCAATGCGTTCGCGCTTCAAGTCCACTGTCGCAGGACTGGTGCGCGGATTGTACAGGCCCACCACTTCCAGCGCCCGTCCGTTGCGGGCACGTTCTTTATCGATTACGACTACACGGTAATAAGGCTGCTTACGCGCACCAACGCGCGCCAGACGAATCATTAACACTGACGTTTATTTTCCTTTCCTGCTTGACTGCGGGATGTCTGTCCATAATCCGGACAGTGTATGCAGCCGGACTATTGATTATGGCGTATCTTCAGGAAAACTTACAAGTTTAGAGTAACCTGGCCTGCGGTACGGTAAAGCATACCGCCTCACCGATTAGGCACATCGAGGAGAGGATCCAATAGCAAACTCCGAGCTTCGGCGGTGGTCAGCGGCTGGTCTGCCGAGTAGAACTCGACCCCCTCTCGCCCGAGACGTATGGAAAGAATCCCTCCCTCTGGCGCTCCGGCGCTATTGTCATTCATCCGGACGAACTCATAACGGACGATGTGGTCCTCAGTGTCCGCGGTAATCCGTGCCTCAAGTCCGGAAGCGGGGTTCTGAACCCGATACTCGGTCGGTCCGGCTTCATCGAAAGAAGCCGATCCTCCGTGATCCCGATTAAAGCTCTCTACGTCCCCACGGAGATCTCTGCCGAGCAGCTCCCAGTGTTCAGAAGCTGCATCGCTGAAGGCCTGCGCATTGTTGATGGGATTGGCGCTCACGATGCTGTTGATGAATCAAGACTGGGTTTCAGATGCATCTTGTCCGTCCTTCTTTTCACCACGGAGACATGGAAAACAGCCGGGGTGAAACCACAAAGGACCGAAGGGAGCCGGCAAGCAGTTCAAAAGCCTTCCTTTATTTCGTGGTTAGCTTGGCTGTTCTCAGTGACTCCGTGTCTCCGTGATGAAAAGGTTTTTACCGGAAGCGCATTCCCGCCAATTTGCGCGAAAATCCGCCGCCTTTGCTCAAGCTCTTGAACTGCTTCTTCATCATCGCGTATTGCTTGAGCAGTTGGTTCACTTCCTGCACGGTCGTGCCCGAGCCGCGAGCGATGCGCTTGCGACGACTGCCGTTGATCGCTTCGTGATGATCGCGTTCGTGTGGCGTCATCGAATTGATGATGGCCTCTACACGGTTCAGCTCTTTGTCGTCAACTTTGTCGGCCATTCCCTGAATTCCTGCAAAAGGACCAATGCTCGGCAGCATCTTCACAATGCTCTGGAGCGAACCGAGCTTCTTGATTTGGCGTAGTTGCTCGCGAAAGTCTTCCAGCGAAAAGCCATCGCCGCTGAGCGCCTTCTTGGCGAACTCTTCGGACTTCTTCGCGTCAAGCTTCTCCTGCGCCTTCTCGACGAGCGACAAAATGTCGCCCATGCCAAGAATCCTGCCGGCGATGCGATCTGGATGAAATGGCTCCAGAGCATCGTATTTTTCGCCAACACCAAGAAACTTGATCGGCTGTCCGGTAACGTTGCGGATGGACAGCGCGGCGCCACCGCGTGCGTCACCATCCATTTTGGTCAGAATCACTCCGGTCAAGCTGAGCTTCTTGTGAAATTCATTGGCGGAGTTCACCGCATCTTGTCCAGTCATCGCGTCGGCGATGAACAAGATTTCCTGAGGATTGAGCAGCTTCTTCAAGAGCTGCATCTCATCCATTAGTTTGTCATCAATGTGCAATCGCCCAGCGGTATCGACGATCAATACATCGCAGCCTGAGTTCTGCGCCTCGCGCCGCGCTTCCGTGGCCAACCGCTCGACCACAGCAGTAGAGGCTTCACCATCAACCTTGCCTTCGTAAATGTTCGCGCCGATCGCGTTCGCCACGATCTTCAACTGCTCGCGCGCAGCCGGTCGGTATACGTCGACCGAAACCAGCATTGGCCGATGACCGCCCTTCTTGAACCACTGCGCCAGCTTTCCCGATGAAGTTGTCTTACCTGAACCTTGTAAGCCGGCCATGAGCACAACAGTCGGAGGCTGGGATGCGAACTTGATCTTGGCAGTGTCTTTGCCCAGGATCGCAACCAGTTCATCGTGGACGATCTTCACTACTTGCTCGGTCGGCGAAATTTGCAGCATTACTTCCGAACCGAGAGCCTTCTCGCGAATGTGGTCGACCAACTCTTTGACGACTTTGAAGTTGACGTCGGCCTCAAGCAGCGCCAGGCGGATCTCACGCAGCGCTTCCTGCATGTTCTCTTCGTTAAGACGTCCCTGCCCGCGCAGGTTCTTAAAGGTTCGTTGAAGTTTTTCGGAAAGATTCTCAAACATAGGACTAAGACCTAATTCTAAATGCTCACGAATCCATTGAACTGATTCGGGGACTCCCCAACGTTCGCTTTACTTTTTGCTATAATGTAAAGCATGCCTGAGGCGACCCTTTCAGCGAAAAATCAGATCGTGATTCCCCGCGAGGCCCGTGAAGCTCTGGGTCTTAAGCCGGGCGACAAAATTCTCGTTGTAGTACGCAGTGACCGAGTCCTGGTATTGCGGAAGCCGAAATCTTATCGCAAGGCGATTCGAGGCCTGGGTCGGGGGGTCTATCCAGACGACTATCTCCAGAAGGAGCGCGATGATTGGGATTAGATCCTCTCCGCGCGTTTCTTAGTCGTCACCAACGCATCGCATTCGACACCAGCGTCTTCATCTATCAGCTGGAAGAACACCCAAAATATGTCAGGTTCACCGATCAAATATTTCTTTGGATCGAGCAGAGCGGCAATCAAGCGGTCACTTCAACAATCACGATGACCGAGATTCTGGTTCAACCGTATCGTGAACTCGACAAAAAGCGTGCGGACGCCTTCTCAGGTTTGCTGTCAACATATCCGAAACTCGAGTGGATTGCCGCCACATTGGAAATTGCAGACCTAGCCGCTAGAATTCGGGCTTTTCATCGTCTCAAAACACCGGACGCTCTTTTGGCCGCAACTGCTGTTCATAGCCAAGCTACTGGGTTGATTACTAATGACGCTGTCTTTGAGCGAGTGCGATCCTTCGAGACGCTAGTGCTAAGTCGACTCGTCTAAAACGCCTGGCGTGATCGCAGCAAGTAATTTGCTCTGAATTGGCTCATTCCGTAGGGCCTGAGCGAATCACAAACAGCGACTCTGAAGCGCCTTTTTTTAACAAAGTTTAAGAATTCTCACGGAGGGTAGTCACGCCTCGAATGGCGTCACAATCAGAGTAGGCATCTAAACTGGAGTCGCATGCTGACGTTAAGGAGGAGTAATGAAGGGGGTTGCTTCGCAGAGTAAGCTCGCTGCTTTTAGCAGGTGTTATTACCGCACCAATCGCGATGTACGCGCAGGACAGGGACCACGATCGCGATGATCGCGATCACAAACAGAATTCCCGCATTTACGATCCTTAATCGCCACGACTATCACACCTGGAACAATGACGAAGATCGCGAATACCGGCAGTGGTATGGGCAAACCTACAATGGCCGGGATTATCGCGACTACCGGAAGCTCAGCAAGAAAGATCAGCGCGCTTATTGGACTTACCGCCATGATCACGACAAGGACCACGATCACGACAACGATCGCCACTGATGTATCGAAGCCCGGGGCGCCTAAGCGCTCCGGAACTGTTCTACTGATGTAGAGCGCCGAAGGCGCGTCATTCTTGCAGCCCACGCGCGTACAGCCGTGGGGAATAGATGCCAATTGTCTGGAACCCGCAGGGCGGCATTCCGAATCGCCAGTAGCCTGGCTGAAGAATCCCGTCCTCCGGGCTCGCAGGAGATGTGGAGACCCATTCCCATGGCAATACGCGCATGGGCTACAAGAGAAGAGATGTTGCCTAGGGGATTATCAACTGTAAGAGTTCTCCTGTTTCGGGAAGGTCACCCGCTTCTTTGTAGTCGAACAACTTTGCACCATCGCGGAAAATCTGAAGTTGCCCAGGCGGACCTGAACGCACTTTCACATCAATGCCTTTTTCGCCTGCTGCTTTGCGCAGGCTCACGGCCGCGCGGCGCAGGTCGAATCAAAACAGGCAGCGTCGAACTTCGATCATGCTTCGCTTCCCCAGATCGCTTTCGCGGCAAGAATTGTATTCACGTGAATTGTGACTGTGTCCTGCACGTTGCGAGCGTATCCTCCCGCATGCGTGACCATCACCGGGATACCGCGCGCCTTAGCCACCTTAAAGACTAACCCATCCCTCTGCTTTAGCCCTTCAATCGTAAGCGCCAGCCCACCAAGCTGGTCCTCACGGTAGGGATCCGCTCCAGCAATGTAGCAGAGCAAGTCCGGAGAGAACTGGCGGAGTCCGGAACTCAAAGATTGATCAAGCCAGGCTAGATATTCGGAATCCGTGGTACCGTCCGGCAGGTTCACATCGATCGACGAGGGTGGCTTATACGCAGGATAGTTATTCTGCTGATGCACAGAAATCGTGAAGACATCGCTGTCATTTGCCGGCGGAGAGATGATTTGTGGCTGTACTTGAACCGAAGAAATGCTCGGCAGCGGCTTAGGCTTGGTCGGCTTCGCGGGAAAGATTGCTGCGGTGCCGTTCCCATGATGCACGTCGCAGTCTACCGTCATTGCATGGTGAATTCGCCCGAGCTTCTGCATCTTTCGAATGGCGATGGCGACGTCGTGAATCATGCAAAAGCCCTCACCGTGATCGGGATAAGCGTGGTGAAATCCGCCGCCCACGTTGAAGCAAATTCCATCTGCCAGCGAACGCTCAGCCGCCAGAATCGAACCACCAGCGGAGAGCCAGAACGCCTTTACTAACTCCCGCGAATACGGCAGCTCCATCTGCATCTCTTCGTATTGGCTTAACTCTCCATGAAGCAGCCGATCCACGTATCCGCTGCCATGCACAAGGCGAACATCATCGTCGGAGGCGGGTCTTGGCTCAAGAAAGTCGGTCTCATCGGCCTCCCCCGTCTGGAGCAGGCGATCATGAATCATCCGGTATTTCCGAGCGGGAAAAACATGCGCACCAATAGGCAGGTAGTAATCCTTGCTGTAAACAAGGCAGAACGGTAGGCGCATGTGAAAGCTTCCAAATTTATTGTAGCCTTCTAGCATGGAGCCACTGGCCTGCACGCGAATGCAACTACTCGCGCAGATAAAAGCATATTGGAGGATTCACACAGATCATTCTGAGATGATGCAATAGCTTTGCATTTTGATATCAGTCGCGAGGAGAGGACGGATTAGAAAAGGACGAGACATCGTGGACTCGCTCCGTTCAACAATGGGCGTGAATCCTAACTCTCTTCATCTGCATGAGTAGTTGACTCCTTTCGGGCTTTCCCGGAACACCCGTATTGCGGTAGGGGTTACAGTAGCTCTTAGTCGATGCCCGATTTTTGCGATGTAGCGTTGCCCGTACCGCTGGAGATGACCTTCACCTACCGCGTGAATGGCCAGACGCCGGTAATTGGCGGTCGGGTGCTGGTTCCCTTTCGCACGTCGCGTTTGCCAGGTGTGGTCACAGCCCTCCACGATCGGCCGCCGAGTGTAGAAGCCAAAGCGCTTCACTCGGTTCTCGATGCCGAGCCGCTGATCGATCCCCCGCTCATGCAGCTTGCGGAGTGGATCTCGAACTACTACATCGCACCGATCGGCGAAGTGCTGCGCGCGATGTTGCCGTTGCAGGCTGAAGTAAAACGCGATTGGGCATACAGCATCACTGAGGTCGGTCGAACGGCACTCTACGACTCTGCACAGGGCGGCAACTCGGGCCGCTCGAAGAAATCTATCGTGGACCAGATGCTGGAATACCAGGTGCTCGACTATCTCTCGCAAATCGACAGTGCCAGAGAGAACGCATTGCGCAGCGCTGCCGGAGCGACCCGCGAGACACTGCGCGGACTGCAAGCAAAGCGCTGGATGATTCGTGAGGACATCACTTCGATACGGGATGCGCACAGAATCGTAAAGATCGCGCATCTGGTGCCTTCGGAACAGGGGAGCTCGACCCGCAAGTTGAATCCGAATCAGGAAATACTGCTTGCGAGATTAGCAAGCTCTGGAGGCTCTACAGCGGTTGATGAATTGAATGGGCTTGATGTTCCGAGGACAACGCTGGGTACCCTCGTGCGTCGCGGCTTTGTAAGGATCGAGGAGAAGCCGGCAGAATTCCACATCACGACCGTTCCGGCATCATCGGCGCACTTCGCACGCGAACATCTGAACCCCTCACAAACCAGCGCACTGGATGCGATTGAGGCGAGCGTCGGCGAACGGCGCTTCTCTGTAACGCTGTTGCATGGCGTGACCGGGTCCGGCAAGACTGCCGTATATCTGACGGCGATGCAATCTGTCCTCGCGCAGGGACGCTCCGCGATTCTGCTGGTTCCCGAAATAGGACTTACGCCCGCCGCGGCCGCCAACCTGCACCGCATATTCGGAGAACAGGTCGCCATTCTGCATTCCGGGCTCACGAACGACGAGCGAGCTGAACAATGGCATCGGATCCATCGCGGGGATGCTCGCATTGTGTTTGGAACACGGTCAGCGGTTTTTGCTCCAGTAAGGGATCTCGCGTTGGTCGTGGTTGACGAGGAGCATGACTCCTCCTACAAGCAGGAGGAGACGCCTCGCTACAACGCACGCGACGTCGCTATCATGCGCGGCAAGCTCTCGGGGGCAGCGGTAGTGCTGGCCTCCGCCACTCCGGCACTGGAGACCTATCACAACGCCCGTCAGGGTCGATACAAGCTGATTGAATTGCGAGAACGCGTCCAGCAGCGCCCGCTTCCCGAAGTGGAGATCATCGACATGCGCCAGGAGTTTCAGGAGACCGGTGAAGAGAAATTCTTCTCGCGCAAGCTGGTCGAAGAAGTTCGCGGGCGGCTCGAAGCCCGCGAACAGGCAATGATTCTGCTGAATCGGCGCGGATACTCAGCGGTAGTTCTATGCCGCTCCTGCGGAGAGACCCTGCAATGCATCAACTGCGCCGTTTCGCTTACCCACCATAAAGGCGCTATCTCGCACGCGCTTCTGCCGCATCGCGTACCCGCCGGGCAACGTCTCGAGTGCCACTACTGTGGTTATCGCACTGCGGTTCCGAAGATTTGTCCTAAGTGCTCAAGCGAGCACGTCTATTTTCTGGGCGCTGGATCCGAGAAGATCGAGGAAGCTTTGCAGGAGGCATTTCCAAGCGCTCGCATAGGAAGGCTGGATCGCGACACTGTGCGCACACGCCATGACTTCGAGCGTGTACTCAATCAACTGCACGCCAGCGAACTCGACCTTCTGGTGGGCACGCAGATGATCGCCAAAGGACACGATATCCATGGCGTCACCCTCGTCGGCGTGGTCGGAGCCGATTTCGCCCTTGGGCTTCCCGACTTTCGCGCTGCAGAACGCACATTTCAATTGCTCACTCAGGTAGCAGGACGCGCTGGGAGAGGAGAGAGCCCGGGCAAGGTTGTTCTGCAAACATATTTTCCCGAACACTACGCGATTCGTTACTCCGCCCAGCACGACTATCTCGGATTCTATGAGCAGGAGCTTCGTTACCGAAAATGGATGCATTATCCGCCGTTCACCAGCGTCGCAAATGTCCTGCTTCGCAGCGATAAACTCGAGCACGCGATGCGTTACGCAGGCATTGTGCATCGCTGGGTCGAACGTACCCGAATGGAAGGCGTTCGCGTGATGGGACCGGCCGCAGCTCCGCTGTCGCGTCTGAAACGCGATTATCGCTACCATTTCATCTTGAAGTCTGCCAGCCGCGAGAAGCTGAACGGTACGCTGCGCGCAATGATTGCGAGTGCGACCACCGAGCAAGTGCCACGGACCAGCATCATCGTTGATGTGGATCCGCAGTCGCTGATGTAGCGAAGGGCACCGGAATCAGCCGTGCCGTTTGAGGACTCTAATTTTCCCCGGCTTTAGCCACTGAGGCAATCCCCTCATCCTGAAAGAAGCAGTCTGGGTGCGAATGCAACTTCGCTCTTTATGAAGGCAAACCTCAGCCGCTGAAGCCGGTCTCATTGGTTTCGCTTGAACGGCACGGCTAAGGCCGATGCCTTCCCTAAAACCGATTTACGACATCGGATCTTAACCGACAAGCTTCGAAGCAACGCAGGCATTAGTGGAACATCTGCCGCAAGCTCGCGGGCTGCACTCCGCGCTTGGAATCAATTTGGGAAAACGGCGTCGGCAGCATGGTCAATACGAACATGAACAGCGCAAACCAGCCGAGAAGTTTCCGCTTGCGGTTCAGGGGCGGATACTCCGGCACTGGGGGATGCCGCATAAGAGTCAGCAGCAGCAAGACCGCCCAGATCAACCATCCTGCCCACCAGAATATGCCGAGAGGAACCAATGCCAATACGGTCAGATGAGAGACGAGCTTGTGGAATCGCGGTAAAAGTGCGTAAACGATGTGTCCGCCGTCGAGTTGCCCCCCGGGCAGCAGATTAAGGGAAGTGGCAAACATTCCCACCCATGCAGCGATACCGATAGGCGACAGGCTGAGTTGAGCCAGCTGCAGAGTGCCGTGGGGATGCAGCAGTTTCCAGGCGAGATGGAAAATCAATGGAAAGCCCAGTACCAGTCCCGAGTCAGTGGGTTGGCTGGCTGCAAGCCGCGACATCATCAAGGCGAACAACAGGATCGGCAGAGCGGCAATAAATCCCGCGATCGGACCTGCAATGCCGATATCGAATAGCGCTGCACGACTCCTGATGGGAGAGCGAATGCGAATGAAAGCGCCCATCGTTCCAATCAGTGTTGGGGCGGGAAGAAAGAAGGGCAAAGTGGCGTAGACGTGATTTCTCTGTGCCAGTACGAAATGCCCCATCTCGTGGGCCAACAGAATTCCAAGTAAAGTGACGCTGAACGGAATTCCCAGAACCAGGTTCTCGGGATTCTGCAAGGCCCAGCTCAGAGGAAACAAGTCGGCGTCGGAATGGAACTGTGGCAAACCTTGCGCAAAGTTGTACTGCAGCCGGGCTCCGACGACCAGCGTAGTAAAGATGGTTGCCGCAAACAACAGGAGATGCAGCCAGTGTCTCCGCCGCAGCGGAAGGATCACGTGCACTTGATGCGGCCGAGGCGCCGGCTCGAGCACTTCCAGGGGATAACCAGAGTCAGACATTCAATGAAACCAAAGCTTATTGTCCCATCTTGATCGAGAAAAGTCTCATTGACCGACTATGCATCGCACGCGGCACGGCACAGCCGGAGAAGTCACACATCCGAAGGAATGTCGCTTGCGGGAAGGTCTACGTTAGTCGATCGACTGAAGCTCTTTGCCCGGTTTGAAGCGCACTGCCTTGCCCGGCGGTATGCTCACTTCAGCGCCTGTACGAGGGTTGCGGCCGATGCCGGTCTTGCGGGGACGAACGTTGAAGACGCCGAAGCCGCGCAGTTCAATGCGATCGCCCTGCGACAGAGCCTTCTTCATACTCTCGAAGACGGTCTCGACGGCCATTTCGGCTTTGGTCTTGGTGATTCCCGTCTTGTTCACGACTTCGTTGATGATGTCGAGTTTGATCACAATCGGCTCCGCAGGACGGTTTCTGTCGCAGGATTGAAGGCAGATGCTAGAGGAGTGGCGAAGCATTGTCAACGCGCAACATTTTCAGTAGTTTCTGGGATTTGTTGGATCTTGTTTCCCCGGTCGAATGTTTCGATTGTTTATGCTCTTCTGAGTGAAGACCGTCCACCTCAAAGTTCGCGCTGAAGAAGCCGCGCCTGAGCATCCTTCGATTCGCGAAGCAGCGGCGATCCTCAAAGTTGGCGGGCTTGTCGCAATTCCCACAGAAACCGTCTATGGACTGGCAGCCGATGCGCTCGATCCAGGTGCTATCGCCCGAATCTTTGTAGCCAAAGAAAGGCCATCCTGGGATCCGCTGATCGTGCACGTTGCGAACTTCGAGATGATTTCGCAAGTCGCGGGCGATTTCCCAGAAAGGGCAAAAAAGCTGGCAGAGCGCTTCTGGCCCGGCCCCCTGACGTTATTGCTCAAAAGGCACCGGCAGCTTCCACTTGCAGTCACTGCTGGACGGGAGACTGTGGCCGTTCGCATTCCCGCACATCCCGTTGCTCGGGCGGTCATTACTTCTGCAGGGCTGCCACTGGCTGCGCCTAGCGCGAACCGTTTTGGGCACACGAGCCCTACGACCGCCGAGCACGTGATGGGAGACCTCGAAGGGCGTATCGATGCTGTCCTCGACTCAGGTCCGACCCAGATCGGAGTGGAGTCGACAGTCCTCGATCCCCTGCGTACTCCGCCGCTGCTGCTTCGTCCCGGGGGGGTCACGCGCGAGCAGCTCGAAGAGTTATTGGGCCAACTGGAGATGTATTCGGCTCCAGCCAATGAAGCGCCGCAGGCTCTGGCCTCACCGGGTCTCGCGGCGCGACACTATGCTCCGCAAGCGCAATTAGTACTGGTAGACGGCACGCAGGAAAACTTCCTCGCGGTCATTGAGGAACAGGTTTCGAAGTTGGGAGATCGCGCGGAGTATGTTGGGGCAATGGCCCCGAAAGATTGGTTGGACGAACAGTCCCTCTCGCGTGGAGGGTTGGTCATCTTCGACTGGGGTTCGTGGAGCGATCCCGCGCAACTTGCGCACAACCTGTTCGCAGGGCTGCGCTATCTGGATAAGCCCGGAGTGAGCGTAATTCTCTGTCCGCTGCCATCCGCGACTGGGCTTGGATTAGCGTTGCGCGATCGCCTGCTTCGCGCAGCAAGATAGTTATCGCTGCTTGCCGTTGTTGTTCTCGCCGGCTTTGAACATGTAGCGAATGCTCTGCTTGTAGATCAGCACGCCTGCCTGGCCGCCGCGGTTGATCTTGAGGCAGTTGCGATCGTACCACTCGATAAAGCCCTGCACTTCTTCGCCATCTTTGAGTACAACAACCATGGGTGTCCGGCTTGCCATCTGCTTTTGGAAATAAAAAGCTTCGGCATGGGTTTGCTCGATCGCATTGGAACGCTTTGGCACGCGTTGCTCGGCACTAGTAAGCGGCCTTTCGCCGTTCGATTCCGACCGCCGGGGTATTGGCAGTGAGGGACGAATCAGTTTGCGGTTTACAAAATCATCGGATTCTGGCGCGACTTCTGGTGCGCGTCCGACTGCTGCGGAATTCCCTGGATCTTTCATTCGACGTTTGTATCAACGATAACTGCGTCAGAAGCGCCTGTGAGTGCCAACATGCGCCGAAGGCTCACAATCGAACAAGCCGGATAGTGCAGCAAACTTCCGGAAGGCTGGATTCAAGCGGTCTGAGTTGCGGTAACCCTATCACAGGCTGTTCTTGCGGTGCAAAGCATTGAGGCTTTTTTTTTGTCATTCCGAACCGCGGGTTTTCAACGGTCAGGAAGCCAGATCGGCCACCAGCATTTCGATTATGTGGTGCTCTCTGCCGACTGTGCCGATGCAGCTGCAGATGGCAAACCTTGCTGTTCTCACCCAGATCACAACGTCGATGGCGGTAGATTCCTCACGCCCACAAATTCGTCGGTTCGGAATGACAACTACAGAGAAGCTACCGTTCTAACGAAGTGGTAAAGGCATCCAGTGACAGTGAGCGCAGAAGGTTCCTTCTCATACCGCGCTCGACCTCCGCGAGACGCTGGGATGCGGTCACGATCCAGTCGAAGTCCACGCTCTGGGCCAATCTACCAAGTTCCCCGCGAATATCAGTGTTCCTTAGCAATTCGGGAGTTCCGGATTTGAGCATGAGCAGGTCTTCCAACAATGCATAAAGCGTTCGCAGCAATTGATCCGTCTTATCGCGGCCTTCAGCGCCAGCACGATAGGTCTCCGTGATCTTGAACAGCTCGCTGTGGTCGCTTCCCGTAATGGCACTCCGCAGCATGGTAAGCGCACTGGTTCTGGCTTCAACGTACTCTTCGAGCTTGAAACTGAGGGCGCGTCCCATCGCGCCGTTTGCAAGACGGGCGATGAGCTCTCGTTGGGACTGTTTGAGATCCTTTCGGGATGCATTGAGTGCTTCGTCCAGTTCGCCAACGGGCAGGGCTCCGAGCGTGAAGGTTACGCAACGCGATCGGATTGTCGGTAAGAGCTCGCCAGGGTTCGTCGTGAGCAGAATCAGACTCGCGTATCCCGGAGGTTCTTCCAAGACCTTCAGCAACGAGTTCGCTGCTTCTTTCATGAACGAAGACTCGGTGAAGATGACGACCTTGCGCCGGCCTTCGACCGGTTTGTAGAAAACCGAGTCGATGACGAGTCGAATTTGGCCGACCTTGATCAGCATTTGTGGCGGATCGGGAGGAACAACGATCACTTCGGGATGCGTCTGGATCAGGATGCGAGCGTCTCGTTTGTCTGCCTCGCGCATCGCTTCGCGTGTCTCTACCGCTTCGGCAAATCTCGCTTCGAGATCATCGGATTGTGCGATGCGAGTGCAGTTGCTGCATCGCCCGCAGAAGTCCAGTAGACCGTCATTGTTCGGTTGTTCGAGGCACTCCAGCGCCTTCGCGATCATCTGCGCAAGCGTGTACCTCCCCGCCCCCTCTGGCCCGGAGATGATCACGGCATGGGGAAAGCGGTCGCGCGCAAGCATCTCGCGAATGCGAGTGACTGTTTCATGATTGCCGTGAAAATTGTGGAAAGACAAGCTAGAACTCACCTCGTGATGGCTGCGCGACTTGAAACCTGTGGAAATCGATTCTCGACTGTCTTGAGAATGTCGGATTCTACTTTCTGAATCGTTCCTGCCGGAATTCTTGCTACACGATTCTTTTCCCGCAGTGCGATGTTCTCAAAGCCCTGATGCACGCGGCGGAAGAATGCGGCATCCTCACTTTCAAAACGGCCTTCAGAGGAGTTCGAGGCTTGATTGCGATTTCGCGCGCGAGCAACGCTGGAACTTAGTTCCGACTCGAGAAGCAGTGTCAAATCGGGCCACAAGTCGCGGCACAGAACCCGGTGCAAGTCGAGGACGGTCTGCGATCCGAGTTGCCGGCCGAAACCCTGGTAGGCTTCCGTGCTATCAGTGTAGCGATCGCAGATTACGATTTTCCCGGCTTTGAGAGCAGGCTCAATGATTTCTTCGATGTGCTGCGCGCGATCCGCAAACATCAACGCCAGCTCCGCTCGGGGAGACAGACCTGCAGTGCGCGAATCCAGCAGAAGGGAGCGAATATGCTCGCCGATCGCACTCCCACCGGGCTCCCGCGTGGCCAGGACGGTGAGGCAACGGGCGGTTAGGGTCTCTGCCAAACGCGCGATTTGCGTACTCTTTCCGGAGCCGTCGAGGCCTTCAAAGGTGATAAAGAGTCCGCGTCTGCCGGACATGGCTAGAGTCTAGCAGTTGCTTGGCATAGCGAAAGCTCGCCGTGCTAGTATTCGCGCGATCAATCTTGGCCGGGAGGTTGCATATGCCAAGGCTCGGCGATGATATCGACGATTATTGCTCGCGTTGCCAGCGAACCACGGATCATTCCGTGGTCGTGATGGCCGGAGACGAAGTTCAAAAAGTGCGCTGCCGTACCTGCGGCTTCGAGCACAAATACCGCAAAAACAAGGGCGGCCGCAAAGAGATGAGCGCGCAGGAAGCATTCCAGAAAGTTCTGGCAAGCGTGAGCGGACAAGTAGGCGGAAGCGCCTCGCCAAAGAAAAAATCCAAATAGTTAGCTTGGGGCGCTCTGGCGCATTGGCATGCCCAAGTACTTCATCACCATCTGCAAATCCTTCCAGGCTTCTTTCTTCTGGCGCGGATCGCGCAGCAGGTACGCCGGATGGTAGGTCACAGCCAGCCTAGTATTTTTGAAATCATAGAGGCGCCCGCGCAGATTCACCATTGCGTCGTTCACACCGAGAAGCGTCTTAGCGGCAACCGCTCCCAAAGCAACGATGATCTTCGGCTTCACAACGGCGATCTGCCGTAGCAGAAATGGCGAGCAGGTGTCGCACTCCTCGCGTTCTGGAGTGCGATTCGCGGGCGGGCGGCATTTCACGACGTTCGCGATGTAAACATCTTCGCGACGAATTCCCATGGCGGAGATCATGTTGTTGAGAAGCTGACCGGCGCGACCAACGAATGGCTCGCCCTGTTGATCTTCGTCGGCTCCCGGCCCTTCACCAATGAACATGATGTCGGCGCGTGGATTGCCAACGCCGAAGACAATCTGCTTGCGTCCTTGCTTGTGCAGTGGGCACCGAGTGCAATCGCCGAGATCTTCGCGGATTACACGCAGAGCCTGTTCTGGAGTCATTTGTTCGTCCGAAGTCATCGGGAGCACGGGCAACTGCGGCTCCTCTGCGCTGCGTGTTGATGATGCCGCAAGCTGCTCTAAGGCTGACGTACTCTCTGCATCTTCGCGCCGGTAGAAATCATAAATGCCCAGCTCGCGATAGAAGCGCACACGTTCAGTCAACTGCTTCTGAAGCTCTGAACCATTTGTCATCAGATTAATGAGCAGGCACAGCCTTGCCCGATCGGACCTTCAGTTTTAACACGGCATCGAGGATGCGATGAGCTATTTTTGATTTCTCTGCTTTTGGGATTGCGATTTCGTCGTTAGCAGTGAGAATTGTGACCTCATTGAGCTCAGAATCGAATCCGATCTCAGGATTCGAGACGTCGTTCACGACCATTGCATCAATGCCTTTCTTACGCAGCTTCGCGCGTCCATTCTCAATGGCGTTCTGCGTCTCAGCTGCGAATCCAATGAGCAGTTGATCTGGACGACGATGCGCGGCAACTTCAGCAAGTATGTCTGGAGTTGGTTCCAGATCCAGCGACATTGGACCATTACGTTTGATCTTTTGTGTGGAGGCTTTGCGAAGCCGAAAATCAGCTACCGCCGCTGCCGCAATGATGACGCTCGCTTCGGAAGCTCGAGAAAGCATAGCGTTGCGCATTTGTTCGGCGGTTTCCACATTTGTGAGATTGACGCCAGGGGGAGCTTCCAGCGCAACTGGCCCGGAGACAAGAATCACTTTGGCCCCGCGTCGGATCGCAGCCTCGGCCATGGCGTACCCCATCTTCCCACTAGAGCGATTGCCGAGAAAGCGTACTGGATCGACCGGCTCGCGCGTCGCGCCCGCGGTGATGAGAACCGTCTCTCCCGCGAGATCGCGCACTACGCCGAGCCTCGCCAGTACGGCTGCTACGATCTCTTCGGGTCCGGCTAAGCGTCCTGCGCCAACCATGCCGCATGCTAGATATCCGCTGCCGGGCTCAACGATATGCACGCCGCGCTGTCGCAGCGTTTCCAAGTTCGCCTGTGTCGCGGAATGGTTCAGCATCTCGACGTTCATCGTCGGCGCGATGATTACTGGAGCTGGTGTGGCGAGATAGAGTGTCGAAAGAAAATCATCGGCCTGTCCGTGCGCAAATTTAGCGGCTGTATCTGCGGTGCAGGGCGCTACAATAAGCGCGTCAATGGATTGGGCGACGCTGATGTGGTCGATGGCGGAGTCGAAGTTCGGCTGCTCGCCCCCCGACTGCCACAAGCCAGTAATGACCTTCTCACCAGAGAGCGCCGCAAACGTAAGAGGACGCACAAACTCCTGGGCAGCAGCGGTCATGACGACTTGTATGCGGATGCCGGCGTCCTGCAGCAAGCGAACGACTTCGCACGCTTTGTACGCGGCGATGCCGCCACACACTCCGAGAGCGACCTTCATACCATTATTGTAGTCGGATAGCGAAATTCTTCAGATGGCAGATGAGGAACTACTCTTCCGTCGGTTCGGGTGGGGCTGCTTCGACAACTGGCGCTACAGGATCGGGCACGACATAACGGACCTTGCCAGCCTGGATCTCGTCCTGAGCAATCCGACACGCCTTGCGGGAGTCCGTTTCCACCAGCGCATTCGCACCTCCCTGGAGCTGGCGCGCACGGCGGGCCGCGACGAGGATGTAACGATATTTGCTATCGAAGTCTTTCGTCGGTTCCATTCCTGATGTACCTCAGAGGTTGGTCCTGAATGATTGTAGAACGGGTTGAACTTTTTCGTGGCTCCGTGAGAGCAGAGATCCTTCAGCGATGCGCTCCAGTTCCTGATCTTCCGCGGTGGGCGCCTTTCCTGAGCGACGCGTTCGCTCAGAGAGGACAATGGCTTTCAACTCGTCCACTGCCTTTTCCAGGATCTTGTTGACGAGAATATAGCCGTATTTGTTGTAATTCACAATCTCCTTCTCGGCGTTCTCAAGTCTTCGCTCTATTACTTCAGGCTCCATCTTTTCGGTCTGGCTGCGGCGGCGCAATCGGCGCTCGAGAATCTCGCGGTTCGGAGGCATTACGAAAATGCTGACTGCATCCGGGACCTTCCTTCGCACCTGCTCCGCGCCCTGAACATCGATGTCGAGCAGCAAATCCCTGCCGTTTGCCTTCGCCTCCTCAAGAAACCGGCAGGCCGTCCCATAGTAGTGGCCGAATACTTCGGCGTACTCCAGAAACTTATCTTCCACGATCATGCGTTCGAACTCAGGCCGTGTGACGAAGTAGTACTCGCGCCCATTCTGTTCGCTGCCCCGCGGCGGTCGAGTAGTGTAAGAGATTGAAAAGTCCAAATTAGGGACGATTGAACGAAGCTCGTTTACGAGCGTAGATTTACCCGACCCAGAAGGCGCGGAAATGATGTAGAGGATGCCCGACATTAGGAATTGTGACTATTGTTGCTGTATTAAGAATCGGGTGATCGGGCAATCGCGTCATCGGGTTTGCATTTCACCCGATCACCCGATTCCTCCTCACTCCACGTTTTGTACTTGTTCCCTCGCTTTTTCAATTTCTGACTTCATCAAAAGTCCCAATTCCGTAATGCGCAAGCCCTCACCTGCAACTCCTGCCGTTTTTGAAAGAAGAGTGTTGGCTTCGCGATTCAGCTCTTGCAGGAGAAAGTCTAGTTTCTTGCCGGCTTCGCCGCCGCAATCGAGTAGCGAATAAAAGTGCTTGATGTGGTTCTCGAGCCGGACAACCTCCTCCTGGATGTCGCTCCGCTCAGCCAGCATCGCCGCTTCCTGCAGTACACGATCCGGATCGACATGGCCCGCAATCAGCTCGTCCATTCGTGATTGAACCTTTTCCAGATAAGCGCGGGAAACGAGTGCCCGCAATTTTCCAATTTCGCTGACCGCGTGGGATAAGCCTTCCATGCGTTCCCGTAATTCACGATCCACTCCGCGGCCCTCCTCTTCGCGCATGTGATTCAAGCGTTCGATCAGCTGTTCCAGTTGCTCCAGAATGACTTGCTCCGTTGTTTCATCCAGCGTGGTTGAATCTCCAGAAAGTGCACCGGGGGTGCGCAGAATGACGTTGAGATCAGGTTGTGCCACGATGCCCAATCGTTCTGCCGCTTCCTGAAATGCGCGCACATAGCCTTCTACCAGAGCGTGGTTTAACTGAAATCCGCCTGCATCACCCTGTTGCAGCGACAGCGCTACTTCGATGTGTCCACGCGCTATTTTCTCCTTCAGGATCCGGCGCATCTTCAGCTCGAGGGGGTTAGCTTCCAATGGTATGCGGAAGTGGAGATCGAGGAAGCGGTGGTTCACCGACTTCAAACTCAATGAAAATGAGGTCCGATCACTCACCTGATGTGTGAGCTGAGCATATCCAGTCATCGATCGGACAGGCATTTAGGCAGGATCCTCGGGCACGAACTACTTGACGACTGCGACGTTATCGATTTCAACGAATTGAAGATTGTACAAGCGTTGATAAGTTCCGAAGCGTTGCAGCAGCTCATGATGCGATCCGATGTCTGTAATGGCGCCCGCCTCCATAACGATGATGCGATCAGCCCTGCGCACTGTCGAGAGACGATGAGCGATCACGAACGCCGTTCGATTCTGCATCAGGTTATGGAGTGCCGACTGGACCAGAACCTCCGACTCAGCATCGAGCGCAGAAGTTGCTTCGTCAAGAATCAGGATCGGAGAGTTCTTAAGAATTGCCCGGGCAATCGAGATTCGCTGCTGCTCGCCGCCGGAGAGCCGCATACCGCGCTCGCCGATCACTGTCTCGTAGCCGCCGGGCATGCGCATGATGAAATCGTGAGCTAATGCAGCTCTCGCCGCGGCTTCGACTTGCTCCTGAGGAACATTCGGACGCCCGTAGGCGATATTGTTGCGCACTGTGTCATTGAAGAGAACGGTCTCCTGAGTGACCATGCCGATCTGGCTGCGCAAGGAACGCACGGTCAGGTCCCGCACGTCATGGCCATCGACGAGAATTGCTCCCGCATTGACATCGAAGAATCTCGGCAACAGGCGCACAATCGTCGACTTCCCTGCTCCGCTGGGTCCAACAAGCGCGACAATCTCTCCCGCTTTGACCTCCAGATTAATATTGCGGAGAACCCGGTGCGACCCTTCCTCGTCGTCGTAGGAGAAGTCCACGTTCTGAAAACGAATGCTCTCCCTGAATGCGGGCAGACTGACAGCGTTCGGCTTGTCTTTGACGTCATCTTCCACTTCCATGAAATCGAAGATCGCCGACGAGGCTCCCAGCGCCTGCTGGAAGTTGTTGTAGAACTGCGCAAACTTGCGTACCGGATCGTACAGCTTGAATACCGCGACAATAAATGTAAGGAATGTGCTTTCAGTGAATGCCTGATGCTTAATTTGATCGCGACCGAGCAGTAGCAGCAGCGAAATGGCGACTGCGCCAATCACATCCATGAGTGGCGAGCTGATCGCTTGCGCGCTCACCGAGCGCAGACTAGCGCGGAAGAGCCGGCGCGAAGCTCCCCGAAATCGCATCGTCTCCCAAAGCTCCATGTTGAATGCTTTTACGATCCGATTTCCCGCAATGGTCTCGTGCAGCAAATGCTGAATCTCAGCCAGCTTGTCCTGGCCTCTTCGTGTGGTGTGCCGAACGTTCCGGCCGATTCGACGCGCCGAGGTAATCACTATCGGCACAAACAACAACAGTACCCATGCAAGCTTGCCGCCAAACACAATGACAACACCGACGGTAAAGATAAGCGTGAACAGTTGCTGGAGAAACTCAGCCAGCACCGAGGACATCGCGTATTGCACGCGCTCGACATCATTAATGATCGTCGAAAGCAGCGCGCCCGTTGAATGCTTGGAAAAAAACCCTACCGAACGCCGCAGAATCGAATCGTAGAGCTCGTTGCGCAGGTCGGTAATCATCCCGAACCCGCCGTAGCTCACCAGATAAGTGCCTGCATAGTCGCAAACAGCCTTGATGATCGTTGCGCCGACGAGCGCGACGGCCACCATGGTCCAGGCGTTGTGAAATTGGGTAGGCAGGAACTGATGCAGATAGACTGGGCCATGTCCCGGCAGATGGAATAAGAGAACATCACGGCCCACGGAATCGGGATTCAACACGCGATCAAAAATGGGTCGAATCAAGATGATTCGAAAGGCATCTAACAAACCAACCGTCGCGAGCAGAACAAGGGACGCAAGAATCGACCACCAATACGGGCGCACGTAATGAACGAGTCGCAAAAGGCGACGCACATGCATGCCGGGTTTCGAGGGCTCGGAAGTCAAATGGCCAAATGGTTGCGAATCCCTATTGTAATTGCGCTTGGATCGCCATGGGATGAGGCTTTCCCATGAGAATCGCCCAAGGATGTGGCTTTCCGTAATGCCGATGATATTCCGGGAGGCGGGACGAGGGATCGATCCCCCTTCAATTCCGGAAGTCTCAATCTGTACTTTACGCGCACTGCAATCAGTGCTGGGCTAAGCATGGATTCGTCACTTCGTTCAGGATGACGAAAAAACCCATCTTTTCCACTGCCCCCTCCACACAAACGCTGCTACTATCGCGGCAATGGCGGTTAGGAAACCATCCAAGCGGGCCAAGAAGTACTTGAAGCTGCTCAAGCCGGGAGAAGAGCAGCGGTCGATGTCTACCCTGAAACTGCGGCTGCTTAAAAAACTGAAATGCACTTTGAGGTATGAGAAGCTCGCCTGGGCGGATGGCGCCCAACTTGTAGCTGGCGTCGATGAAGTCGGTCGCGGGGCACTCTTTGGTCCTGTTGTTGCGGCTGCAGTGATTCTCAAACCGGACTATCGAATTCGCGGTCTGCGCGATTCCAAGCTGCTGCTCCCGGAAGTGCGAGAGGTGCTTGCCGAACGCATTCGCGAGCATTGCATCGGCTATTCCATTGCTTCGATAAATGCCGCTCGCATCGACGAGATCAACATTTACTGGGCATCGCTCGAGGCGCTCGCGTTGGCGGTGAAAAACCTTCAGCCAGTTCCTGACCATGTGCTTGTGGACGCTCTAAAAATCGACGTCCAATGCAAACAGACAAAGATTATTCATGGCGACGCGCTAAGCTGCTCGATAGCGGCAGCATCGATCATTGCCAAAGTGGAACGTGATCGCTGGATGCGCGACTTCGACGCGCAGTATCCTCTCTACGGCCTCGCGTCCAATAAGGGCTACAGCACTCTCAGACACAAAGCCATATTGCGCGAGCATGGACCTTCTCCGCTCCACCGCCAATCGTTCGCACCGGTGTGGATGGCGCAGGCTGAACAGACTCCCGATTTATTCGCCGAGATTCAGCAGGAAGTGGAAGAGCCCGTGTTGGAGGAACTGGTATCGGAAGAGGCTATTCTGCTGGAGTCACATCAATAGGCTTGTCTCTCAGAATTCCCGCCACAAAGTACAAGTTTTGAACAACGAAGCCCTGCTTACAAAAACTCCAGATGGAACTTAGTTAAGCGCGCTCCATTCCCATCAGTCACCAGCAACACGATGCGATCCTCCGGGCGAACGTCTTCAAGTGCGAATGTAGAACGGTAGACTCGCTCATCGGAGGCCTCGCTCTCGGGGACGCCAATTATCCACGTCTTCACCGGCTCCAATTGCCTCATTTCCATTCCCCGGAAGATCTGCAAATGGAAATGCAGATCGAGCAGGAAGTCGTTCAGGCTCTTCGTGCAATCGAGTGGCATTGAGTTGGATTCAGTAAGTTTGTCACGCGTTCCCGCCGTGACACGAAATGTGATTGACTTCGGAAGTTTTCGTACGGTTTGATCGGATGCATCAAGGAGTACGACTTTGCTTTCTCGTTCCTTCAACGTCCATCCTTCAAACTCGGGAACTTCAGCCGAAGCCAATATTTGAACGGCGAGCCGCGAAGGGTACAGCAACAGCGAATCAAAACCGAGCGGCACACGAGCGTGTAAATGCCAGATTCCTCCGTCAAGCACAGCCCTGGCGTGATTCGACTGCGCGAGTAGTGGATAAACCAGTGTCGTTGAGAGAAGCAAAATAGCTCTGAGTTTCAGTTGAGAGCTCGGTTTGAACCTGGAGTATTGCATTGCATGGGTCGGCGGCAACACCGCTTCTGGTTAGACTTGGATGTCATTCACTGCATAGAGAGATGCTGACTGTAATTACGTTGTTTCGGCCGCCCTCGGGCGGCTTGCTGTTGAAATCCCTCTGCCGCTAGCTGCTGACCATCACGTGCTCGAAGATTTCAGGTTGGTGCACGCCTCACTTCAGTTGCATGCTGCAAATCCGGCGAAGGGCGGCCGGAACCACGAAGCATGTTTCATTGCAATAAGAGCAGCAGCTCCGAGCAGGAGTTTCCAATTCCAGTCGCTATCCATCTAAGCAATCAGAGGCCGCTAATGGCACGCAAAGTCAAACCCGAGGAGCCACTCCCGCCCTTTGAGCCTGAGGAACCAGTTCCGCTCGATCTCTATACGCCCACTCATGGGAATTTGCTGGCAATGATGGCAGAAAGTGCTACAGTTCCTGAGGAGAGTGAGTCCGTTATGCATGGCCAAGCCATACAGGACGATCACGCAGTAGCAGCCAGCCTCCCGGTCGAATACTCAGCGATTGAGGCAGACGGGCACATGGACCATCATCGGAAGCCAATCATCTCTGTTCACGGGAAGGACATCGATGAACACGAGCTTGACCGTCAGAATGCTGCCTGAGCACGTAGTTCTCGATAAGTTGCCGCGCTAGAGCTGAGGATTTCCCCTGCAGGGCGAGTAGAAGTTCTTAGACATCCTTGGGAATCGAGACCAGAAGGTCCGGCAGGCGAGATTCCGTAGCTCGTGACTCGGTCGGACTCCGTTCTTTTCCTTCGCGAGTGATTCCGCTCAACCACAATTCGGCCATCGTCTGAGCTACTTCTTCGATGTCATAGCTGTGATACTTTCCGCCGCCGAATAGCTCCTGGACTAGGTAGTGATGGAACACCATTCCCACAAAGCCGCGTGCTGCGAGTACGGGATCTACCCTGCGGAAATTTCCGTCTTCCATCTGCCTGCGAATGTAGCCAGCCAACAACTCGTACCACTCGCTCATGTACGTCTTGAAAAAACGCTGAGAGAGGCGATGATTCTCGAGCGCGCTGAAGAGAAGCAACCGGCTCTTAGCCGGGTCTTGCATGTTGCGATTCAAGACATATCGGGCAATAGCCGTAAAAATCTCTTGCGGCTCAACATCCGTCTGGAGTCTTTCCTCCAGCCGCTTTTTGACTTCGTCTGGAGCGCTCTTGGCGCTGAGTACTTCCCAATACAGATCGTCTTTAGTCGCGAAATGGCGAAAGACCATCGCCTCCGTAATTCCCGCTCCGTCGGCGATCTGGCGAGTGGTCACGCCGTCGAAGCCATGGCGGCCGAACAGTTCGGTAGCCACCTCGAGAATCTGCTTTCTTCGGTCTGAGGACGTCAACCGGGGCATGGGGATAGACGCTCCATTGTATGCCAGTTCGAAGCACCCCGATGCGCGA
Organism: Acidobacteriota bacterium; assembly: GCA_003225175.1. Classification (NCBI taxonomy): domain Bacteria; kingdom Pseudomonadati; phylum Acidobacteriota; species Acidobacteriota bacterium. Next base: position 174,985 of record QIBA01000037.1, on the reverse strand, counting down.
TCAACATGTGGGCGCGTATAGTTTTCGATTGCTGTCAGAACTAACTTCAGAACTATTCAGGGATGAGAACAAAATGAAACGAGTCCTGCTGTTTACTCTCCTACTTGCAGTCCAAAGTCTCACGGCACAGGATTGGGCGCGAGCAAAGCTTGAGAAGTCGCCGCGCCATCGTGAGTGGGTCAGGATAAAGCACGACAACCGCTCAGTTGAGACATTCGTCGCTTATCCGGAGTCGAAGGATAAAAGTCCCGTGGTTCTCGTGATTCACGAGATCTTCGGCATGTCGGATTGGGTGCAGAACCTTGCCGACGAACTTGCCGAGGCTGGATATATAGCCGTGGCTCCCGATCTGCTCTCTGGCATAGGACCCAATGGAGGCCGTACGAGTTCCTTTTCGGATCAGAGCAAAATCACCGAAGCGGTGAGTCACCTGAATCCCGATCAGGTCACGGCGGATTTAAACGCTGCTGCCGATTATGCAAAGAAGCTGCCGGCATCGAATGGCACGCTGTTCGTTACCGGATATTGCTGGGGCGGCGGGCAAAGCTTTCGTTTTGCCACCAATCGCAACGATCTAAAGGCGGCGTTCGTTTTCTATGGACCGCCTCCTGACAAAGATGCGATGAAGCGCATCAATGCGCCGGTCTATGGCTTTTATGGCGGCAACGATTCCCGTATTGATGCCACTATCCCGCAAGCGAAAGAGAATATGGCTGCCGCGGGCAAAACCTACGTTCCCGTTACTTACGACGGAGCAGGTCACGGCTTCATGCGTGCCGGCGAGGCTCCGGACGCGAGTGAAGGCAACAAAAAGGCGCATGACGACGCCTGGGCTCGATGGAAGACTCTACTCGCGAAGTAGAAAATGATTCTCCATTTAGAGCTGAATCCCAAAAGTTTTATCTCTTGAGCAAATGAAGCCGGCGAAGGTCGCATCGACTTTCGCCGGCCAGCTCTGAGGAGGGAGAATCTAAGCTCAGTCCATATACGTCGATCTCGCCTCGTGGGTTGGCGGAGGAGACTGTGTCATGAGCGGCGCCTACGAAGACAGCGCGTCCGAGCTCAAACAAGTAGGCGTGCTCCACGTTTCGATGCCTGCGCGAACAGACACGTGCACGGGAACAAGATCAGCGATCCTAATGCGCACGTTTTTGTTAGATACCGGGCCAGCTAACATGGTGTATGTCTTCAACTCCGGCGGTGGCCACTGCTCCCTCCAACGTCATTCGGGTTCTGGCTTACTGCGCTATTTATTTCTTGTGGGGAGCGTCCTTCTTAGCCATTCGCGTCATCGTTGCTGCAGCCCCGCCGCTCCTCGCAGCCGGAGTACGCTTTCTGAGTGCGGGTCTGATTCTATTCCTGTGGGCAGTACTGCGCGGCACCCAGCTTCCGAATGCTCGTGAATGGCGCAGCGCCCTTTTCTTAGGAGTGGGGATGTTCGCTTGCAACTACGGGCCACTCTTTTGGGCGGAGCAACGTGTCGATTCGGGCATCGCGGCCATCGTGTCGGCGTTGATTCCAGTTTGGATCGCTGTATTCGAGTCAATGCGTTCTCGCTCGCGCATATCCGCGTCACTGATCATCGGCACCGCCTGCGGAGTCGCTGGTGTCGTTGCACTGAGCCTGACACCTGGAGATGTATCAGGTCCAATTGAATTGCTGCCTCTAGCCGCGCTGCTTTTTGGAACACTCGCGTGGGCGGTGGGCACAATCTGGTCGCAACGGCTGCCCCTCCCCTCATCCAAGCCCATGGCCGCGAGCATTCAGATGATCCTGGGGGGAGTAACGCTCAGTTTGGTCTCTGCTGCGGTCGGCGATCTGAACCGCTTTTCCTTACGCAGAGTCGATGGACATGTGATCTTTTCGATGCTGTACCTGGTGCTCGGCGCGTCAATCGTTGCCTTTACCGCCTACGTCTGGCTGCTAGGACACGATCAGCCGACGCGGGTGGCGAGCTATGCCTATGTAAATCCTGTAATCGCGGTGCTCCTTGGATGGTCACTTGGCGGGGAAAGGCTCCCGATTCAAGTAATTCTCGGCATGGCGCTCGTGCTCACAGGCGTGGTTGCGGTGCTGAGACAACGCCCTCTTCGTGAGACTTAATAAGCTACTGTTATCTCCAATTTGGGAAATGACTGGTTACGAAAGTGCATTGATTCCACAAATGTTGTACTTCATACTCATGGCATGAGGGCAGACCTCGCCAGCATACAGACGCGATTTGGCAAGTCAGCCGAACGGCAGGCGCCTCGATTCAAGGTTGATTTCAGCGTGCGTGTGACCACCGGATCCGCCAGCGGCTCGATTTTTCAGGGCAGGGCTCACGATCTCAGCGAACGAGGTCTCTCGATGTATGCTCCCGCTGAGTTTGAGGAAGGGCAGCAATTGCAGCTGGAATTCACACTGCCATTTTCCCGCAAAGCTCTAAAGTTGATTGGCATGGTGCGCAGCCGTTCTGGAAATCGGTATGGGATGGAACTTCGCAGCGTGCACCATGATGCCGCACAGGAGCTTTCGCGAACCTGCCGCGCCCTTTCACTCACCGCGCAATAAGTCCCAGAAAACCGTGTTCGCTGGTTGCTCGCAGAGGCTCCATTGCCTCATAATGACGTGCAATGCTTCCCCTCGACCTGAGACTCGCGCCTTCCTGCTGCTGGCGTTCCTGCGTCTCGTATTATCGATATTGGCGATTTTGATCCTGCCACAATCGTGATTTACCGAGCATAAGCTCAACAACCTGCCGTACAAACTAGTTCAATTAATCCAGCATGGCCTCCATTCTTCAGCAAATCCTTTCTCAAACGCGGGCGAGATTATCTGCGGGCGTGAGTCCCTCTCGTCTTCGCGAGCTGGAGAAAATGGCTGCCAATCATAAGCCGCGAGGCTTCCGACAGGCATTGCTGCGAGCCGACGCGAATGGCCCAGGCGTAATTGCCGAGTTAAAGAAGGCCTCGCCCTCACGTGGCTTGATTCGCGACGACTTTTCGGTGGCCGAGCTGGCTCCAGAAATGGCCGACGCAGGCGCGGCAGCGCTCTCGGTTCTGACGGAAGAGAAGCACTTTCAAGGCGCACTCCAAAACTTGCGTATCGCTTCAGAGCGCGTGAAGATTCCATGTCTGCGAAAGGATTTCATCGTCGATGAAATCCAATTACTCGAGGCGCGAGCCTACGGCGGCGACGCCGCCTTGTTGATCGTGGCGGCGCTCTCAGATTCCGAACTGCGCACGTTGTCAGCTTCGGCACTCAATTTGGAGCTGGACATTCTTTGCGAGGTGCACGATGAGCAGGAGCTACAGCGGGCGCTAGCTGCAGGCTTCGGAATAATCGGCGTCAACAATCGTGACCTTCGTACATTTCAGGTTTCGCTGGAGACCAGCGCCCGGCTCAACGCAAAAATTCCCCTCAACGCTGTGCGCGTAGCGGAAAGCGGGATTCACACTGGTGCGGAAGTTGCACGCCTGCGCGGGATGGGATATCACGCATTTCTCATCGGCGAATCTCTCATGCGCCAGCCAAGTCCGGGTGACGCATTGCGCAAGTTGCGCGCCGAGGCGGCGCAATTCGCCGGGAAGCACGAGGTCGCAAAGCAGTGACCTGGATCAAGATCTGCGGAACGACCAATGGGCGAGACGCCGATATCGCAATTCGCGCCGGCGCGAACGCGTTGGGCTTTGTAATGGCCCAAAGCCCGCGTCAGGTGACCGATACCGACGCGTATTCAATCGGAACGATTGTTCCGAAGGGCATAGAAACCGTTGGAGTGTTCGTGAATGAGCACATCGAGACCGTTGTGAAGACCGCACGTTTCTGCAAATTTTCAGCCGTGCAACTCCATGGAGAGGAAGACGCTGGTTACGTTGCTGAAATCAGAAAGGATTTACCGGGCATAAAGATCGTGAAGGTAATCCACGCAGATGGATTCACTAAGCTACGCAACCATAAGCCTGACTTCTGGCTAATTGACAGCGCGCGCGGCTCACAGCGCGGAGGTACCGGGAAGACGTTCGCGTGGCGCGAAGCCCAGCCTATGATCAAGCAATTGCGCGAGCCAGTCATCGTCGCTGGCGGTCTTAATGCCGAAAACGTCCGAGCCGCGCTAGACATTCTTCAGCCATGGGGAGTTGATGTTCTAACAGGAGTCGAGTCTTATCCAGGCCGCAAGCACCCGGGACTGGTTACACAGTTTATCGATGCCGTGCGCCAGTTCGACGCTGCTACAGCAAAAGTCCTGCAGAAGGAACGAAGGCGATGAGAGAAGTGCAAATAGAACCTTTCGGCACACTCGCGCGAGCCGGTCGATTTGGTCCTTACGGCGGACGCTATGTTCCAGAAACGCTGATGGCCGCGCTCGAAGAACTCGAAGCTGCGTATGAGAACGCCAAGCAGGACCAGGAATTTCAAAATGAGTTCGAACAGCTGCTCCACCAATACGCCGGGCGTCCCACTCCTCTCTTCTATGCCGCCAGGCTAACTAAGAAGCTAGGCGGCGCGCGCATTTACCTCAAACGCGAAGATCTCCTTCACACCGGCGCGCACAAGATCAACAACTGCATCGGACAGGCTCTGCTGGCGCGCCGCATGGGCAAGCGCCGCATCATCGCCGAAACCGGAGCAGGGCAGCACGGAGTTGCGAGCGCCACCGTGTGCGCACTGTTTGCATTCGATTGCGTGGTCTACATGGGCAGCGAGGATATGCGACGCCAGGAGCTGAACGTCTTTCGCATGCGCCTGCTGGGAGCCGAGGTGCGCGCCGTGAACTCAGGTTCCTGCACACTTAAGGATGCCATCAACGAAGCGATGCGCGATTGGGTCACAAATGTGCGAACCACGCACTACCTGCTCGGATCGGTGCTGGGCGCTCATCCATACCCCGTAATGGTCCGAGATTTTCATCGTTGCATTGGGCGCGAAGCGCGCGAGCAGATTCTTGCCCAGGTCGGCCGACTTCCGAGCGCGGTGATTGCCTGCGTCGGCGGTGGCTCGAATGCAATGGGCGCGTTCTACGAATTCCTTCCCGATCAACAGGTGAGGCTGATTGGGGTTGAAGCTGGCGGACGTGGTTCTGATCTGGGCGAACATGCAGCGCGTTTTCGCGGAGGATCGCCCGGAGTCCTGCAGGGAACTTATTCCTACGTTCTCCAGGATGATGCGGGACAGATCGCGACCACGCATTCGGTTTCCGCTGGACTTGACTATCCATCCATCGGTCCCGAGCACGCGGCGTTGCACGATTCCGGTCGCGCCGAGTACGTGGCCGCGTCCGATGCTGAAGCTCTTGAAGCTTGTGTAACGCTAGCCCGCACCGAAGGAATTGTGCCCGCGCTCGAGTCGGCGCACGCTGTGGCCGAATGCATTCGTCGCGCGCCCGCCATGAACCAAGATGAAATCGTCATTGTGAACGTCTCCGGCCGTGGCGACAAGGACATGGGGATTCTCACAAAAGAGTTGAAACTCTGAATCCATGATTGCCTTCGAGAACCAACCGGGACTGGTGGCCTATCTCACTTGCGGAGATCCTGACCTCGCGACCTCGCGCGCCGTGGCGCTGGCAGCCATCGACGCCGGTGCAGACGTGCTCGAGTTAGGAATCCCATTCAGTGATCCTGTCGCCGATGGTCCCGTGATTCAAAGAGCAAGCGAGCGCGCGTTGCGCTGTGGAACCTCTCTCACGCAGTGTATTGCTCTTGGAGCGGAACTCCGCAAGGCCCGGCCCAAGGCGGGACTGATCATCTTCTCCTACCTAAATCCGGTTCTGCGCGTAGGGATTAGTTCGTTTACGCAACAACTGACCTCTGCCGGAATCGACGGAGCGCTCATCACCGATCTCACGATCGAAGAGGCGACCGAGTACATAGAGACGATGCATGCTCACAACCTGGCGACGGTATTTCTGGTGGCTCCCACAAGCACAGATGCTCGCCTTAAGACAATCGCAGAGCAGTCGCGCGGCTTTGTTTACGCGTTGTCGCGAACCGGCATTACTGGCGAGCAACAGCAGATCGCAGCCGACGCCGCCCAGCTCGTCGCACGCGTTCGGCGCTTCAGTTCGATGCCAATCGCAGTCGGATTTGGAATCTCTAACGCACAACAATTTCAGGCGGTCGGTGAGTTTGCTGATGCAGCCGTAATCGGCAGTGCAATTGTAAACATCGTGGAGAAACACGGGCGCAATTCCGCGGAGCCCGTGGCAAACTTTATCCGCGGACTGCGCACAGAGAAGTCGGTCGCGCAAAGCGGGGCGTTAACGAAATGACTATAGAAGACTGGCGTACGAAAATCGATGAAATGGACCTCAAACTCGTTGAGCTGATCAACCAGCGCGCCGCGGCCGCGCGAGAGATCGGCAAGCTTAAGAACAATACGAATCTTCCCATTTACGAACCGGAGCGCGAAAAGAAGATTCTGGAGGCGGTGAAGAAGGCAAATAGGGGTCCATTACCCGATAGCGAGGTTCAGCATGTATTCGAGCGAATCATCGATGTTATGCGCAAGCTGCAGCAGCAGGAGATCCATCGGCAGAAGGCGCCATCTTCGGGAGAAACCGAGTTCGATTTAGAAGTGAACGAGTAGTAACACAAGTCACAGGCGAAATCGCCGGCACAAAATTTCGTAAAGGCTTTCTAACAATGATTATTGCCATGCAACCGGGTGCGACGGAGCAGCAGATCGATAAAGTAATCGAGCGCCTCGTCACTCGTGGATTTGAAGTGCATCGTTCCACCGGCGAGCAGCAGACAGTATTAGGCGCAGTGGGCGCGAAGGTCGATTTCGATATCCGCGAGATTGAACTGCTCGAAGCTGTCCAGCAGGTTCACCGCATCAGTGCCCCATACAAGCTTGTCGGACGAACTTTTCGTCCGGATGGCACAATCGTCAAGTTCGCAAACGGAGTAAGCATCGGCGGGAGCGAAGTTGTAGTGATGGCTGGCCCCTGTTCCGTGGAGTCACGCGAGCAACTGCTGTCAGCGGCGGAGCAAGTCGCAAAGGCAGGCGCAAAGTTTCTCCGAGGAGGCGCCTTTAAACCTCGAAGCTCGCCTTATTCCTTCCAGGGCATGGGAGTCGAAGGACTAAAGCTGCTGCGCGAAGCCGGCGACCGGTTCAAACTTCTCGTCGTCACCGAAGTCATGGAGATCGGCCAAATTGAGCTCATGTTGCCTTATGTGGATCTCTTTCAACTCGGAGCGCGGAACATGCAAAACTTCAATCTGCTGCGCGAACTCGGAAAAATTCGAAAGCCGGTCCTGTTGAAGCGGGGAATCGCAGCGACTATAGAGGAGATGCTGCTTTCGGCGGAGTACATTTTAGCCGGCGGAAACTACGACGTGATTCTATGCGAACGCGGCATTCGCACCTTCGAAACTTATACCCGTAACACGATGGACATCTCTGCCATTCCCATTGTGAAGAAACTATCACACCTGCCCATGACTGCCGATCCATCGCATGGCACCGGCCGCCGGGATAAAGTTGCACCGATGGCGCGCGCCGCGCTCGCGGCTGGCTGCGATGCGCTCCTGATCGAAGTCCACCCTGATCCTGACAAGGCTTTGTCGGATGGTCCGCAGTCGTTATATCCCACGCAGTTCTCACAGTTAATGGACGAGTTGCGCATGATTGCGCCCGCTGTAGGAAGAAGTATCTAAGTCAGTACCGCCTGCGGTAGCGGGTCCGTGCGCGGTGACCGTCTGCTGCAGACCGTACCGACACAAAATCCTGGTCACCGACTCTTCTGCATAGTCGCATCAATGAAATTCACAAAGTCCTGCTTCATCTTCGCGTGCGACTGCGAGTCCAGGTACACCATATGTCCCGACTCGTATTGCGTGTACGAGATATTCTTGTGGTACTGCGGCGTAAGGTCAAGGTGATCCATCGTGTATTCCGCCGCGGCGTAAGGAGTCGCCAAGTCATAATGGCCCTCCATCACCAGCACGCGAAGATATGGATTCTTCACAATCGCCTGACGGAGAGCAGAAGCTGTGTCGGGATACCCCCCGCCAAAGCCTTCCACTCCACTCCAACTCCAGCGAAAGTTTCCTGATTGCTGCGCCGATGTCCAATAAGGCATGTCGGTTTTGTAATTCAACTCGCGGCGTACATAGTCGTTGAAGACCGAGGTGAAAGGAGGACCAGTTTGGGAACTCGTCGGATCATAGAAGGGCGTATCCATGAATCCGTCGGGATCCGGACCGGTGTAGCGCCCATCGAGACGTCCAACGTGCAATTTCTGATCTGACAGTAAGTAGTGCGTAAAGGTGCGCACGTCGATTCGGAGATTCGCCCACTCAATGATTTGCTTGCTCAGACCGGTGTAGCGCGCAAGTTTGTCCACGATGTTGGCATGCTCCTGCGGAGTGAGCGCGTCGCCTTTGTTCAGAGCGGCCCAATATTCGCCGAGCGCCCAGTCGCGCGCCTCCTGCGCTGCTTTGGCAACGTCGCCCTGCAAATCAGACGGCAGCTTCTTGTGATACCCGGCGATCCAAGTGAAGCTGGGAAGAATGAGCGGAAACGGAACGTCATTGGTCTTCGCGAATTCCAGTGTCTCGAAACTCAACACTGTGGAGAGCAGGACGATTCCGTTGAAGGAGATGCCGCGATTCGCCAGATAGCCTGCAATTCCGGCAGAACGCGTTGTGCCGTAGCTTTCACCGAATAAGTAAAGCGGGGACGACCAGCGCTCGTTGCGACTCAGATAGAGACGAATAAACTCGCCAAAGGCTTCGATATCGCCGCGCATGTTCCAGAACTTGCGCGCTGCCGCGGTATCCGCCGGACGACTCCAACCGGTGCCAATGGCGTCGACCATCACGATATCGGTCCTGTCGAGTGGAGTGTTCGGATTGTCTTCGAGGCGGTAGGGCGCTGGCGGCATCCATCCTTGCGGTTGTAGGACCACTTTGCGCGGTCCCATCGCTCCCATATGCAGCCATATCGAAGCGGAGCCGGGTCCGCCATTGAATGAGAACGTCAATGACCGCGTGCTTGGGTCGCTTCCATCAAGCGTGTACGCCACGAAAAACATTTCCGCCTCAACCTTGCCCTCGGCATCTTTGATCGGCAGTCTGCCCGCGGTTGCTGTGTATCGGAGTTCACGTCCGCCGACGCGAATGCTGTGATGAGTCTGCACCGGCGGAACTTCGGTCATGTCGAAGTGCATGGGACGAATCTGCGGTCCTTCGCCCTCTGAGGGTTCGGTACGCGCGGGGGCTGAGGGCGTAGTCGCCGGAGCCTGCTCAGCTTGCGGAGTGCGCGCCGTGCGTGGCTCCTGCGTTTGTGGAGGCTGCTCAGTAGGTGTTTGCGTTGTGGGCGTGTTCGGTGGCGGCGTTCGCTCCACGCGTTGGCGTGGCGGATTTGATTGTTGTCCAAAGGCGAGAAGGGAAATCAAGACTGCTGGGACCAGAACCAGCTTTCGCATCTATTGCACCTCGCATTTTTTTGCGTCAGTTTCAAAAGACTGGGCATTTTAACAGCTGTCGAAATGATCAAGTACGCCGTGGCCCGTTGTTCGCAATTGGATCGGCCAAAGGGCGACGCTGGAAGACAGTTTTTCAATCTCACGGAGGAAGCTTGATGACCAAGAACGAGAGACACTACATCAATCTGCTGAACCGGCGAGGGAACTTGCCCTTCAGCGACGCTGTAATTAGCGGCGACACTATCTACCTCGCAGGACGCATCGGATTTAAGCCGGGGACGACGCAAGTTCCGGATGATCCCGCCGAAGAGGCGCGGCTCATGCTCGATGGCGTGCGTTCCGTGCTTACGGAATCGGGTGCTGGAATGAATGACCTGGTTTACGTCCAGATCTTTTGCTCAGACGTTTCTCTCTTCGACACCTTCAACCTGGTTTATCGGCAATACTTTTCCGGAGATCTGCCGGCACGCGCCTTCCTCGGTTCAGGGCAGCTGTTGTTCGGTGCGAGGTTCGAAATCATAGGCATCGCAGTGAGACGATCGAACTAACGGCCGCCCGGACACTCCGTTAGCAATCTTGAATTCAGGAATTGCGAGTTGGATTAAGCCGCGTTGCGTTTCACGAGGTTTTCTGCAATAAACTTTTTCAACGTTAGCCCATTGGACGCCGCGTAGCCTGCCTGATCGTTGTCGAAATAAACGTAGACACTCTTGAGCTCTTTGCTCCAATCGACGATGCGGTCGGCCCAGGCGCGCAGGACCTTGTCGCTGTAGCTTCCCTGATACTTGCCTCCTGGGCCATGAAGGCGGACGTAACTCCAGTCAGCAGTGATCTCGATGGGAGAGTGAAAGCCGGCCAGTTCGTAGATGCAGAATGCAGCGTTGTGCCTGCGCAGCAGCTCGTAAACCTGAGGCACAAGCCAACTCGGCTCACGAAACTCGAATGTGTACCGGTGATATTTCGGCAGCGCATCAAGGAACTCCGCCAATCGTTCCAAATTGATTCTCCATCTGGGAGGTAACTGGAAGAGAATCGGCCCGAGTTTTTCGCCGAGTGCCTCAGCACGCGGAAGAAAATTATTCAAAGCGTTCTCCGGCTCCTTGAGCTTTTTGTTGTGCGTAAGAAACCGGCTGGCTTTAATAGCAAATTCAAAGCTCTTCGGCGTAGCCACACGCCACCCAGCGAGCGTTTCGATCTTGGGCAGCATATAGAAGCTGTTGTTGATCTCGACGGTGTCGAAATGCTCGTAGTAGTAGGCCAGCATCTTCGACGCTGGAAACTTCGAGGGATAGAATTTTCCTACCCAGTGCTTGTAATGCCATCCGGAGGTCCCAATGCGGATGTTGGCCATATCTTGTGATAAGAGGCGCGAATGCTGCTGGAGCGATGCCAGCATCGAGGGAGTGTGCCTCAATATAGGAGCGCCGAACCTCGAAATTCGAACCTGAAACCCCGTTTCGAGCGCGAAGACGCTTTCGTACAAAACTGCAATAATAGTCGGTTTCTTCTGGAGCTTTCGAGAATGCCGAGAATCCTTTCTATCGTTTGCGCGATCATGTTGGGGGTCACGATGCAGGCACAGCAGAAAGAGTCCGCGAGCGCAGCCAAAGCGCGCAGCACGAATGACAGTGCGGCCAAGCTTCCGGATGCGGAGCAGCTCAAGAAGATGGCCGCGCGCTTTGCGCCGACTCCGCTGGAAGTGGATACCAGCGGATTGAGCGACGGCGACCGGAAAGCACTAGTACAGCTCACACAAGCGAGCCGCCTGATCAACGACATCTTTCTTACGCAGCTCTGGTCCGGTAATCACGCTGAACTCGCTAAGCTCGAAAAGGACACATCCCAGTTAGGACGCGAGCGCCTCCACTACTTCTGGATCAACAAAGGCCCGTGGTCAGAAATTGATGGGCACATCGCCTTCGTTCCTGGCGTACCGCCAAAGAAATTGCCCGGCGCAAACTTCTATCCCGAACAGATGACGAAATCGGAGTTCGAGTCGTGGGTGAAGGGTCTTCCGGCAGATCAACGCGAGCAAGCGGAGGGGTTCTTCACGGTGATTCGCCGTGACCCGTCGCGCAAGCTCAAGATTGTTCCGTACAGCCAGGAATATCGAGCCGATCTGGAGAGCGCCTCTCGGCTGCTAAAGGAAGCCGCCTCACTCACTGACAACGCAACACTCAAGAAGTTTCTTGAGATACGAGCCACAGCCTTTCTCTCCAACGACTACTACGAAAGCGACCTGGCGTGGATGGACCTCGACGCGCCGCTCGACATTACCATCGCTCCTTATGAGACCTACAACGACGAAATCTTCGGCTACAAGGCAGCTTACGAGGCATACGTAAACATCCGGGACGAGCAGGAGTCGGCGAAGCTGGCTTCGTTCTCCGAACATTTGCAGGAGATCGAGAACAATCTTCCGGAAGATCCGCAATACCGAAATCCCAAATTGGGAGCTTCATCCCCGATCCGCGTTGTGAACCAGGTCTTCTCAGCCGGCGATGGAAATCATGGCGTGCAGACCGCAGCCTACAACCTCCCGAACGACGACCGTGTGATTCAGCAGAAGGGAAGCAAGCGCGTGATGCTGAAGAACGTGCAGGAGGCGAAGTTCCGAAGCGTGCTGCAGCCGATTGCCGCAGAGGTTCTGCCTGCGGCGGACCGGCAATATCTCGATTTTGAATCATTTTTCACGCACATCCTCGCTCACGAGCTCACCCACGGAATTGGACCCCATCAGATCACCATTAACGGACGCAGCACGAATCCGCGGCTCGAGTTGAAGGAACTCTACAGCGCGATCGAGGAGGCCAAAGCCGATATCACCGGATTGTTTGCCTTACAGTTCTTAATGGACCACAGCAGTCCCACTGTTCCCCATGGAGAGCAAGCTGAGCGCAACCTCTACACCACGTTTCTTGCTTCGTCGTTTCGCACTTTGCGATTTGGGCTGAAGGAGGCTCACGCGCGCGGGATGGCGATCCAGGTGAACTATCTCCTGGATAAAGGTGGCTTCAAAGCCAATCCCGACGGAACGTTCGCAGTGGATTTCAGCAAGATCAAACAGGCTGTGCGCGATCTTGATCATGAGTTCCTTACCCTCGAGGCGACGGGAGATTATGCAGGCGCGAAGAAGATGCTGGACACGTTTGCCGTGATTCGTCCCGAAGTACAGCGCGGGCTTGATCGACTCACGCACATTCCCACGGATATTGAACCCATCTTTGTGACTGCGAATCGCATCGCTCCACCACACCCGAACGAGCGCGGCGCAGAGCCAGCGGCATTGCGGCACTGAACCGATTCACACGGATGATTAAGCAAGTCACAATCGTCGGCACTGGACTTATCGGCGGCTCGTTGGGTCTGTGTCTGCGCCACAAGGGCATTCGCGTGATCGGTTCCGACAAGCAGCGAGTGCTCGCCAGGGCGGAGCAGATGGGTGCCATTGATGCCGGCATTGAAAATCCCGCGCGTGCATGCGTGGGCAGCGATGTTGTCATTCTCTCGGCGAACGTAGGCGGTATCATCGATTCGATTGAGAACCTCGGGCCAATGTTGCCACGCAGCGTTCTGCTTACAGATGTCGGCAGCACGAAGGTCGAAATTGTCAAGCGCGCGAGATCTGTATTCGGAGCCAGCGTGAACTCGCGTTTTCTCGGTGGACATCCCATGTCGGGCAAGGAGCATTCCGGAATCGAGAACGCCGATCGCGCCCTGTTTTCCGGTTCCACATGGATATTTACTGTTGATGGGGAAAACCTCAACGATTTAGCTCACGAGTACATCACTCTGATCGCCTCGCTGAACACGCAGACCATTTATCTCTCTCCGGAACAGCACGATCGTCTGGTCGCATGGACCAGTCATCTGCCGCAAATGCTCTCAACAGCATTCGCTGCCACACTTCATGATGAAGCAGAACTAGAAGAAAAAGCCCACGTGACACGAACCCAAATGCAGGAGGTCGGGGGAAGAGCACTGCGCGAGATGACTCGCATCGCCGCGAGTCCCTATTCCATGTGGCGTGATATCGCGCTGACCAATGCGGGAAACATCGAAGATGCAATCTTCAAGCTGGAGCAGCGATTAACCCATATCCGTGAGAATCTACGCACGCCCGAGCTGCGTGCTGAGTTCGAGCGTGCTGCGCGATTTAAAAAGACGGATTAACGACGCAGACACAGAGAAGCACAGGAGTTGCTTTTCGGCGCCAATGTAGATCGTTCACCTTTTTCAGTTTTTTTGTCCTCTCTGATTCTTGTTTTCTCCGTGCCTCCGTGTCTCCGCGGTGAAAAAGAGTCTGATATTCTGCCGAGTTCCATGAACAAAGTTTTCGCTAATGCCGACGAGGCGGTCTTCGACATTCAAGACGGAGCCACCGTGATGTTTGGGGGCTTCGGGCTCTGTGGTATTCCGGAAAACCTCATTGCTGCCATGGTTCGCCGAGGAGTGAAGAACCTCATCACCATCAGCAACAACGTCGGGATTGATCATTGGGGACTGGGACTGCTGCTCGAGGCTGGGCAGATCAAGCGGCATATCGGTACATACGTCGGGGAAAATAAATTTCTTGAGGATCTGGTTCTGACCAGGAAGCTCGATCTGGAACTAGTGCCGCAGGGAACATTCGCCGAGCGGATTCGCGCCGGTGGCGCCGGCATTCCGGCTTTTTTTACTCCAACTGGAGTAGGTACGGTCGTCGCAGAAGGGAAGGAAACCCGCGATTTCGATAGTCGCACCTATGTGATGGAGCGCGGACTCACCGCCGACTTCGCACTGATCAAGGCTTGGAAGGGAGATAAATGGGGGAATCTCGTGTTCCGTAAAACGGCGCGAAACTTTTCTCCCATGATGGCCACCGCGGCCAAGGTCACCATTGTGGAAGTGGAGCACCTGGTCGAGGTAGGCGAAATCGATTCCGACCAAGTGATGACGCCAAGCATTTACGTGAAGCGAATCTTCCAGGGACAGAAATACGAAAAGCGGATTGAGCGCAGAACGGTGCGAAAACGTTAGAGACGCAGCATACTACGTCACACGATGCGCTTTGCGCCCACCGTTGAATCCCGTGGTCCTTAGCATAATCAGAGGCAGAATTCTGCCTCTCTACCTGGGTGAATCAGCATTTGCTGTGCGCCATCGCTAAGAGGGCAACGTTGAAGATAACGCCGAGGACAGTGAAGACGAATGTAGCAATCCATAGCGCACGATCTGCTAAGGCGCGTGGAACGCGTGTACGAATTGCGAGCAACGCGATTTGAAGAATCAATAGAACCATCGCCGGAGGTTGAAAGCGGCAGTAAAACTCCACGGCAGGCAACAGGCTCAGCGAGAAAAAGAACAAGATTACAGCAACGGCAAGAAACAATAAGGTAGTCCCTTGTGAGTTGCGCATTGGATTGATTCTACTGAGACGATATCGAACCCGACATGAGCACTACTCCAAAATCGGACAAGAGCAAAGACGCTGAAAAGCGCGAACGCATCGTGCGTCGCATCGCCCGCGAGCTGCGCGATGGCTTCTACGTAAACCTGGGAATCGGCATGCCGACACTGGTCGCAAACCACGTTCCCGCGGGGATGCAGGTAGTGCTGCAAAGCGAGAACGGGATGCTCGGAATTGGTCCATATCCGCTTGAGGGTGAAGAAGATCCCGATTTGATCAACGCTGGCAAAGAAACTGTGACGGAGATTCCCGGTACTGCCTACTTCTCCAGCGCAGATTCATTTGCGATGATCCGTGGCGGACACATCGATTTCAGCGTTCTTGGCGCAATGGAGGTCGATCAGGAAGGCAACATCGCGAACTGGATGATCCCCGGGAAAATGGTGAAGGGCATGGGAGGAGCCATGGATCTGGTCGCCAGCGCGCGTCGCGTCGTGGTCGCCATGGAGCACACCACCCGCGAAGGAGCACCGAAGATCCTGCGCAAATGCACTCTGCCGCTGACGGGCTTAAAGGTCGTCGATACGATCGTTACCGAAATGGCCTATATAAAGGTGACCTCCATCGGGCTAGTGCTGGAGGAAATCGCGCCTGGACTGTCTCCAGATGACGTACAGAAGGCGACAGAAGCCAAGCTCAACATCTCTCCGAACCTTAAGCAAATGGCATCTTGAGCCCTCCGGGACTCACCCTAAGGTACATGTACCTCTAGAGCAAACCCTGCCTCCGCGATGTTTGCAATCTCCTGTCTGCTCAGGTGTTTACCCACTTTAACGACTCTTTACTGAAACTTACCGTGACCTGAGTCACCTTGTAAGTAGGGCAGCCATGCTTAATAACAGGTTTAGCAATCGGCTGCGGATCCCCTAAAGCTCGCCGGGTCAGGATTGACCATGATTCGCTGTCGCCTTCGATCGCTCCTTGTTTTAGCTGCAGCGATTTCCCTGTCCTGCATTCTTGCTGCAGCGATTCCGGCCGAGCTACCCACGAACGTATACCAGCCTGCATCTCCGAACACGAATTACGATCCTGGTGTGATTCCCAATTCAGCTGTTGCAGAGAGCGACAACTGCGCAAAGCTCGCCGACCTTGAAGAGCAGTTCGAGCACGGATTCTCCTCGAAAGATCTTCAAAGGATTCAAGGACCTGAACAGGGTCCGCCGCTGGGTGTTTCTGGAAAGTTCCGGCTGGCGGTGGCAAACGTCTCGGATCCGTTTGCCATTATCACCACTGCACTTGATTCCGAATTCGGTGACGCGATCCAAGGACACACCAAGCTGCGCACAGGGGCGGCCGGCTTCGGACAACGTTTTGGCGCGTCAATGGCTGGCCAAGCGACCAGCGAACTGATGTCGACCTTCCTGATCTCCAGCATCTTTCATCAGGACCCACACTACCATCGCGATCCCGGCGCCCCGACCCATACCCGTATTGAGAAAGCGCTCGCGTACGTGTTCGTGACACGCTCCGATTCGGGAAAGCGAATGCTCAACTTTGCTGAAGTTCTCGGCACCACTTCCTCCTCGCTCCTCGAAGGAAGCTACCATCCAGAGTGGGAGAAAGGGCCCGGCGCAGCCGCCGGCCGTATAGCGATCAGCATCGGCTCTGATGCCGCGTGGAATCTGATGACGGAGTTTCTGCCGGACGTCGCTCGCCACTTGAATCCGCGCTGGATGCTGCTGCGCCGTCTGGCGGATCGCGCTTCACAACAGAACTAAGCCCAATCACTCAGAACATGGCCGTACGCACGCGCAACGTGGGGACTGTCTACTGCCGCAGCCAATGGAACACCGCGACAATCACCACGATCGGCAGCACCACTAATGCCGCAGCGCAGAAGAGCAGCAGAAGAAAGAACAGCCAATCCCTTGCCACTAAGCCTTTGCGCGTACCTCCTCGATAGCGCACGAGGAGGTTGTAATTCATGCGATTCGACTTCCACATCATGTCGAAGAGATCGCCGACGATGGGTATTGTTCCGGTAAGTGTGTCGATACCGATGTTGGCCACCATGCGCATAATCGCTACGCGAGGCAATCCGCGCTGCCAGGCGGCGAAGACGATCAGGAACGACAGTAGGCCCGAGATGATGTCGCCCAAGCCCGGCACGAGTCCCACAATGGGATCGAGCCCGAAGCGAATCTTAGTTCCGGGAATGTGAAAGATGTCATCCAGGACGCCGGCAAGATGGTCGAGTTGCTCGTCGCTGAGTCCGCGCGCAGGGACTCGTCGTGGCGGAAGAATTTCTGGTTCAATGCCCGGCATATAGCGTCTAGCTCAATGGTACTTGTTATTCTGCTGCCATGCCGAGAGCAGTGAAAGCTCACGCGCTCCTAATATTGATTACGTTCATCTGGGGAGCAACCTTCGTCATTGTCAAGAACGCCGTTGAGCACGACGCTAGTCCTTTGCTCTTTAATTTCATCCGCATGACGCTGGCGGCAGTCACGCTCGGCATTTTCTTTCATCGAGAACTCAGAAAAATTCCGCGCTCCGCATTCTTCGCTGGATCTCTGCCTGGAATCTTTCTCTGGCTGGGTTACGAGTGTCAGACCAGTGGCCTGCGCCTGACGACAGCCTCGAAGTCCGCGTTCATCACAGGCATATCAGTGATACTCGTCCCGCTTTTGCTTATGGTTTTCTGGGGACGTAAAACCAGTTTATGGACAGCGCTCGGGGTACTCGCAGCATTCGCCGGTCTTTTCCTTCTTAGTGTTCCCGCAAGCGAAAGTACACTAGGAAACTGGGCGAGCGTGAACCGCGGAGACGTACTCACTCTCGGGTGTGCTGTCAGTTTTGCGTTTCATGTGATTTTTCTGGGCAGGGCAACTGAACGGTTTTTACTGGCGCAAATAGGATTCCTCCAGATCGCCATCGCCGCGGTTCTTATGGGAATCACCGCGCCTCTATTGGAGAAGCCACATATCATGTGGTCAGCGCGAGTAGTTTGGGCAATTGTGCTGACGAGTTTGTTGGCAACAGCGGCGGCATTCACGATTCAGGCGTGGGCACAACGGTTTGTTTCACCCACACAAACTGCGCTCATCCTATCGCTCGAGCCGGTCTTCGCGTGGATGACTTCGTACGTTGTACTCGGGGAGCACCTCGGTCTTCGCGCCGTTCTTGGCGCTGCGCTCATCCTGGCTGGGGTATTGATCTCGGAGCTGCTAGGTTCGAGTTCCGCGATTAGCGCGTCGGCAGGAGTGGGAGAGACACAGCATGCTGCGTCTTTCCCAGATGCAAAAGCATAGATCAGAAGGTGAAGCGCGCCACCATCTCTACTTGTCGCGGATCCTGGATCGCCTGCCCACGAGTGTTGTTGCCGGGCTCGTTTCCTGCAAAACGCAGCTGTTCAGGAGAGAAACTTTGTGGCGGAGAACTTATACGAGAATGCCCGGAGAATTCAATTTCAAAGATCTTTTGATATGCAAAACGGATTCCCGGGATGATCTGAACTCATCGGAATAGTAAGTGGGCAACGCGCGACTCAAGATTCCAATAAATCATCGCGAGCGCGGTCAGATCGAAGGCAGTATGCGCGCACATCACCATGAAGATCCGGCCAGTGCAAGCATAAGTAGAGCCGAACACGAGCCCGACAATTGCCGCCTGTTCGGCTCCGGCAAAGCCTTGGTTCGCATAATGTCCGACTCCGAACCATAGAGAGGTCAGCAGCACAATTGCGGTCTGGGCCAGGGCGCTAGTGCCGAACAATTTGCCAAGGCGTTCGAACATGTAGCCGCGGTAAACAGTTTCCTCGCCGAAGCCTGCAGCAAACATCATCCAGATTGCGCCCGGAAGAGCGGCTTTGTTCGCAGCCAGGTAGTGGTACGCGTGGTTGACGGGATCCGCTCCGAGCAGTGGCATCACAATCGCTTTCATCACAACCTTGAATGCCATCCCGAACACAATCCCAAGGACGATTGCGCCGATCCAACTCCGAGGCCTGATATATCCAATCTCGTGCCAGGGTGTTCGCGACAGGTGCCTCCAAGTGAGTGCGAGGATAGCGCCCAGCGGCAACACCACCTTTCCTATCGAAATGTTGCCGGTAAGGAGAATGAAGAGAATGGCCAGAATTCCCAGTGGGCCGAAGCTCCGCAGCTCCACGGCGAAGCGATCACCCGTGGTGCGGGCAGAGGATTCATCAGGACGAAGAACTTGCTCCGGAAGCTTTGTCTGGCTCTCTTTCACCATCAACTCGGAAATGTGATCAGGATCGTTTGCCCCAGAACTATAAGCAGCTGCCGGATCAAGGACAAGCAGAACCCCTGGCACTTGGTGGTTGCATGAATGTCGCAGCCATCCTTCCCGAAGGTGATTACTTTAAGAAATCGAAATCGATCCAGGAACTTTTTGCCGTCCCGTGACATTACAAGTGTGTGGAACGTGACTGGAATGGAATGCAAGATGCGATGCCGGCGTTCGTTCTAGACTCGGAGGCGGCCAGAGAAGGCGATGAATCCTACGCCCGAACATCCTGACGCGCAGACTGCGACGGTGCAAAGCGATGAGTTGTTAATGCTCGCGTTCTGTCGAGGCTCGAAGGATGCATTCACCGAACTGTTTTCACGATACAAGCAGCCGCTGTTTGGATTCTTTCGGCGACGCCTTGCCGATTCCGCGCAGGCGGAGGAGCTGACACAAGAAACCTTTCTCGCCGTGCTTCGCGGCTCGGCACGCTATGAACCGTCCGCCCTCTTTCGAACCTATCTCTATGCGATTGGCCTAAAGATCCTACGTGCTCATCGCCGCAAGGCAGCCTTTCGGGCGACGTTTCTGGGAACAGCGCACGAATCACGCGAGCCCATTTCAGAACCTGCCACACATGAGATTGTGTTGCGCGAGGCTCTAGGGAAGCTGGAGCGACACGAGCGGGAGGTTCTTTTGTTGCGTGAATTTGAACAGCTAAGCTACGCCGAAATCGCAGAAGTGCTGCACATGCCGGTGAATACGGTGCGCTCGCGCCTGTTTCGCGCGCGTATGGCTCTGCGCGACTTACTGGCAGCTCCGGTGGCTAAGCCTGCTTCGGAGCTGACGCCGTCGGAGGGATGTGTATGAATATCACCGCACAACATGTAGCTCCGGAAGAGATCATGGAGCTTCTCGATGGCGAACTCTCCGCTGCAGAGGCTCAAGCTATCTCAGCACATATCGAAGATTGCGCTGAGTGCGCCAGGCTTGCTGAGCAACTGCGCACTACTTCCCAGGCCCTCTCGGCGTGGAAAGTCGCCGCAATTCCGACGAGGTTGGAGGACTCGATCACAGAGGTCGCAGCCAAAGCAGGTTCCGGCGCGGAGATCGGAAACTCAGGCCTCTTCGTTCGTACGAGCTTTTGGAGCTGGAAGCAGTGGGCTGGCCTGGGCTGCGGGGCAGCAGTGTCGGCACTGTTGCTGTTCGCGATCTTCTTACCTATGCGATATGAGCGTCGCCAAGTTGCCCAGCACCGAATCGACGGTTTTGCGGCAGAACACACAGAGAGACTGGACCAGAGGACAGGCGGTGACCGTGACCGTGTAGTGACTCGAGGTAGTATCGGCCGCCTGCAGAAAGATGGCGCCGTGATGGGCGCCTTGATAGGGACTCCAGAATCGGCAAAAGCGTTGCAGGATGTTCTGCCGCCGCGGCTTGAAGACGCTCCTATGATCGCCCGCACCGTTGCGCTATCGATGATGACGAGAGACTTCGCCGCGTCCCGCTCGTCTCTCGACGCTATCGTGGCGCGCTATCAGGGGTATTCGGCGCAGATGAATGTCAGTACCACCGAGAATTCTCCGCGCAGCCTGGAGGCTTCGTTGCGGATTCCCGCTCCAGCGCTTTCTTCCACCATTCGCGATCTGAAGACGCTAGGCCGCGTGGAAAGGGAATCGCAATCGGGCGAAGAAGTGACTCGGCAACACGAGGATCTAGTGGCACGGCTAAAAAACTCCCGGGAAACCGAGCAGCGTTTGCGCGAGATATTGCAGCAGCGTACGGGAAAGGTTACGGATGTTTTGAAGGTCGAACAAGAGATCGCACGAGTCCGCGGCGAGATTGAGGAGATGGAGGCCGAGCAGAAGGCGCTCGAGCACCGCGTCGACTTCGCTACTGTCGAACTGCAACTTACGGAAGAGTACAAAGCGCAGTTAAATCCGCCCGCGCCATCGGTTTCTACTCGTGTCCATAACGCCTTCGTGGCCGGCTATCAGAATGTCTCCGAGACGCTTCTCGGAATTGTTCTCTTCTTTGCCGAGTTCGGTCCGGCGATATTGATCTGGCTGGCAATCCTGTCACTGCCGGTTGTTGCGATCTGGCGCCGATATCGAAGACTGAGCGCAGCTGTCTAGGCGTACTCTGCTGCGGGAGTAATCACCCTTGTCATTGACCAGAGCGATGACTCCGCGCACACTCATCGCGTGACCATCCTGCTTGTCTGTCCGAACGAAGCGCGCATGGCTCGCCTGAAAGAGGCGATCCATTCAGCCGGATTTCGGCTCATTTCCGCGCGCGGACTCGACGAAGCCTGGACCAAGAGCGACTTTTTTGACTTTGGCGCGGTTGTGATTGATCACGAATTGCAGGATGACGTTGCCGCTCCCGCATTTCGGCAGCGATTCATGACAGTAAGCGTAGAAGAAAGCGCGGCTCCGGAGAGCGTGGCCTTGCAGCTCGCGAATCTCTTCCATCGTGCGTCGGAGCTGGTGCAGTAGAGCAGAACCGCCAGCATGCGACTGCCGCCCTGGCTTAACGTGCCGCCTCTCGCGGCACGTTGCGCATGAGCCCGGCACAACGTGCCGGGAACTGATTCAAGATCCCGAGTCCCCCTAGGCTGCACTCAATGGGCGTGCGGCATCGCACGTGCCGCGCCTACAGCGCTCGAGAATCGAGAATCTCCTACCCGGCTTGGTATGCCGGGGTCATATCGACTGCTGCGTGAGGCCCGGCACGATCATTCAAAACGTAAGCTCCTCTCTTCGCGTTGTGTGCTTCTCCAGTTCCGCACGATTCGCGAAGTACGTTGATTTCAGCCTGCTCCTGCTGAACAGCTTTTCCGCCTGATCGTCCCAGTGTCCCGATTCGGGATGGTCGCTTTCGCCCAGCGGCATCGCCATGTACGACTGTGGTGGCTTCGTCAAAATCACGATTTGGGTGGCCGACTGGCCATCTACACCCACCATTTCTTTGCCGGCTTTGGCGAAATGGATTGCGCGCGGCGTCGCCATCGCGGCCTCGTTCAGCGTTCCGCCGCTTACCGGCCAGGTGTGCGAGCCGCCCTTCCGCCCAACTCGGAACAGCGTGCCGAACACCGCATCCGGTGGAAAGTCTGTTTTCAGCCGCTGCTCCGTTTTCGCGAGCGCCTCCCGCACCGCCTCATCGCTCAAACTATCCGGAGGATCCATGGCCCGACCGTCAGCGCCCAAGGCTGTCTTGAACAGATAGAACCCTAGCGCCCCGCGCGAATCGGCGTCGCTGCGACGATCCCACTCGGTGAGCATCTTGCCGAAAGCATTCTCTGGCGCCGCCTTGCGGATGCGTTCTTGCCACAGCTCCGCGTGCCATACTTGCGGCGAGAGGGCAATCGCGGTCGCCTGTTCCAGCGTGGCACTCTTAGTTGCATCGAGCAGATCCAACACCATCGCTGGACGCTGAAGCGGCACACGTCGCGAGTCATTATAAAGATAAGGATGCTCACTCCATTTTTCCGGCGCCAGCGGAGAGTCTTTCATCATAGTCAATGGCGGAGCATTGCAGTTCTGCATGTACCCTTGCGGCGGATTCGTAATCTGCACAAGATCGTCGAAGGAGTGGATCCCGCGCCACTCGCATTCGCCTGTGGATCCCGGCATTGGCTTCGACGGATCGCATCCCTTGGGCCTGACGGGCACGCGCCCGTTGCGCACGTAATAGATGTCGCCGTCGACAGTACCTATCATCACGTTCTGCGCCATTAGCTGGAGCTCTGCAAGCGCCGTCTTCGCTTCGGTCAGATTGTGCGCAGTCATAATCCGCCATAATTCGTCCGGAAGTTTGTACTCCTCGGCATAAGGAATCGCCGCGGAATAAGCTTTCCCGTTTTTGTGCGCGACGAGGGGCCCATGATGCGTCGACTCGATCCGCATCTCCTGCCACTTCACCGTGTCTCCCACCTTCATCCCGATGCGTTCGGTTCGCACATCCAGAGGCCGCCATTCATCCTTGAACTTGTATTTGCCGTCCTTGATCTCTTCTTCATACGCATCCGAAGTATCCGGACCACCTGTAGTCATGGCAATCGAGAGATAACGGCTGTGTCCCAGAACGGGAAATGGCAGTCCCACAATCGCCACACCCGCTACGTTCAGCTCTCCGCCATAGATCCGCATCTCGTACCAGCGACGCTCTCCGTACCAGCTCACGTGAGGATCGACGATGGCGATTGGAACATGCAAAGCTGTGCGTGATGGGCCCAGTATCATCTCGTTCGATCCGCGGTAGGGTCCGGTGCGATCGGGCTCGATGCCGGCTCGCTTCAGATCGGCCCGCGCCTCGTCTTCCGGCCACGCCCAGATAATGTACCGGCCCAAAGCAATGATCTGCCAAGGTTCCAGTTTGGGAGCCCATGCGGGCACTTGCTCTGGATGTTCACTCATGAATTTCTTGACCCCAGCCTGAAACGCTTCGCAGACAGCGCGTAGCTGCGGATCCAGATCCTTGTAGTGCTGCTGCGCCACTTGCCGGTGCCGCCATACCCGCTGCCAATAGTCCTGCGCGAGATACTCCTCACCGAAAGCCTCAGCCATGGTGCCTTCGGCCCGGCGGTAGTTGCGCAATAATTCTTCCAGACGGTCCTCAGCTTGCGCGTATCCGGCTCCAAACGCCGCCGCCGCCGCAGTCGCCGCGAAGATATGCGGGACGCCGTAGTCGTCACGTAAGATCTCCACCTTTTCGTCACCGTGGATCGGGAGCGGCAATAAGGCGGATGCGAGTAACGCACAACATGCGATTACTGCGATCCGCAGCCAACTAATCCCGCAACCTTGAGTGGTCGCCGATTCCCATTTCCTGCTAGCCTTGAGCATCAACGTGTTATCGCCTTTCCATCCCTTTTCGGGAATGCCTTCAGAATTTCCCCGCCTGTCCCCGCAATCTCTTCCACCGTTACAAGGTATTTACATCTTGTCGCTGTAGCTCTCATCCAATCTGCCAAATCCCCCAATTCAACTGGATATTTGAAGGAAGACTAGATGAAGAAAAGCAGTTTACTGGCAATCTCTGTTTTGCTGATCTTTGCGAGCTTGACCGCAGGGGCTCAAAACTCAACTTTTAATTCGGTCGATGGAGATGATGACGACAGACCCCGCGACTTCGTTGCTCCGAAGGTATTTCAGGCAGCCGGTCCCACAGCTGCGTCGATTCAGTCGGCGGTGGACGAGTATCGTGGTGCACTCGGCCAAATCAACAATGGCAATTTGACCTCGCAGGCGAGCGGTCGCCGTGAGATCAACTGGGACGGCGGCGGCTCCAACGCTACCACTGCCCCGGTAACACCATTCAACGTTTTTCTGAACACTCGTGGAAGCCAATTCACCACACCGGGGGTTGGCCTGACGCAGGCTCCTCCCTCCGGCGGACCGCAGGGCGGACTCGCTGCATTGTTCAATAATGCGACTTACGCGACTATTTTCCGTGCATTCAGTCCGTTGCGCTTATTCGTTCCCGTGGGGAGCAACCTTACCGAAGCTCAATTTTTTCTGCCCGGATCAAATGGTTCTGCGGCGGCAAAGGTTACTGGGTTTGGAGCGATCTTCACAGATGTTGACGAGCCAAATGGGAGCGGTCCTGGCGACAAGCATGGAAACCGCCATGCCAGCACTAAGATCGAGTATTTCAACGCTGAAGGCCGGCTGATTTACAGCAGCTTGGTGCCGGCCTCGCCTGGCGATGGCAACCTTTCCTTTTTTGGGATTATCTTTGAGGATGCCCGCATTGCCCGAGTTCGGATCACAACCGGTAATGTCGCCCTAGGTCCGGACGACGGCCGGAAACAAGATGTCGTTGCCATGGACGACTTCATCTATGGCGAGCCGCAACCTTTGTTTCCGTAAAAACAGCTGCCCGCCTCGTGCGGATCTGAATCCGAGCGACTTGGGAGATTTTCATGTCGACGGAGGAGGTCCCGAGGCGGGAACAGTCTCGTGTTGTCGGTGGGTGCTTCATCTGCCGCTTCGACTTTAAACGTTGTAGCATGTTGCGCCATGAGGTTTCGTCTGTCCTTGTTGCTGTTGCTGCTTTGTGGCTGTGCGATTGGAGCGGAAGATCGAGCGCGGCGAGAGTACCAGATCCAGCCTGGCTCCCTGTTTCTGTTTGAGGAATCGCCAACACTGAGTCCCTGTGATCCGATTCCAGCTCCGAGCGGAAAGGGGCCAGTGGCTTATCTGGATGCAGCGGGCAATGTGTTCGTGCTGCATCGCAAGGATCAACTCTCGTTAGCGCGAACGGAAGTATCTGGATTAACACTTCATCCGGCCTTTAGCAGTGTGGCTATTTCGGGAGGGCAGCGCGATGCTTACTCGATCGATTTGTGCGCCGCCGCAGGAGAGATTGACCGGCCGGACGCGCAGCAAGTTCTCGATGGAATCCGGCTGTCGCGCAGCGGCGACACGCTTACTCTAACTGCGCCCTCTTATGATCCGGAGCGTCCATCACGCTCGGAACTTCGAATCGCTGCGCCGCGAGATCTGCCGCTCAGCGTCGATGGCTCGTTCTCGGCCGTGGAAATCATGGATATGGCTGCTCCGGTAAAGGTCCGGACAACGCACGCGCGGATCAAGATCATGCGAACTTCCGGAAGCGTGGACGCGGAGGCGGACGAGTTTGGCGTGATTGATTTTGCAGGTGAACGCGGAGAAGTAAGGCTCAACTCCGCGAATGAGATCAATCTGAAATTAACCGCCACAAAGTTCAACGGTAGCTTGCATGCCCTGGCGGGAGAGCCCGTTCGGGTGATCCTGCCGGACGCTTTCAGCACGCCATTTGAAGCTGCAGTGCGCAAGGCCTCCGACTTCATTTGCCGCGCGCCGCTCTGCAGTCAGATAAAGCATTCGCGCCGGGAAGGCGGTGAGTGGTTCAGTTTCGGTTCCGCTACTGCTGCGCTCCGATTTGTATCCACGAAGGGTCCTGTCGTAATAGATTCGCTTGAGCAGTTGCGCGCAGCGCGCGAGCAACAAAAGCGCGAGACGGATGAAGAAGCTGCGGAGCGCAACCTTCAGACGAGGCACATCAACAATGTCGCGGGTTCTATCCATAGCGAGGCGGACGCCCGCGAATACGTAAACTTGCTTTGGAAGCACTTTGCTCCGGATGTTCCAAAGTGGATCGCGCGTTCCACTCTGGATCGAGTGGCGCGCGCCGAGTACGCAGCGGTCGCTGGCGGAGAGTTCATTCCAGAAGACCGCATCGCGAATTCCTTCAACAACTTCGTGCAGCGCATCGGCGCTCCGGATTGGGCGCATGTCACACCCGAAGAGTTGCACGCAATTCGCGCTGGCGAGTTGGCATCGGCGAAAGCTACCTGGAATTCATATCCGAATATCTGGCTGATGCCTAACATCTACCACGTTGGCTCTGCGGGAAACCTGGCGCCAGGATGCCGCGCGGTCGAGGCCTTAAAGATGCTGTACACGCTCAACCATCTGTTTTCCAACGCGATCTACGCACGTGAGCGGCTGCGGCAAAATCCAGTGGCCTCCCACACAGTTGAGGCGCGGCAGAGCTCACCATCTTCGCAAGAGCAACTTCGGGAATATCGAGTAGCCTTCGCTCGCGCGCAAGAGAAAGAGCAGGAACTCCGACGCGTGGAATTTGAATACGTGAAGCAGCACGGAAGCAAAGCCTACGAGGCGATTGTACGGGAGATGATTGACGGCGTGTTGCCATGAGCGGGGGATTCTATCGATCATGTAGATCCTCAATCGTCCAACTCAAGTCGGACTGTAAACCTGCTTTTCGCCAAGCCCACAGTAATCGGCCGAGGTGGGCTGCCAGCAGGCGTCCCGCTGGTCGCTGGGGCTTGCACGCACCTGCTACCGCAGGCGGTCTGTTATCTTTTGCGTTCTTCCGGAAGCCTTCCCACAAGGAGACCACCATGACTCGACGGCCATTTGCTCTGCTCGCGATCAGTTGCAGTGCGTTTGTAGTTTCTCCGGCTCAGGAGTCGGCGCCTCCTAAGCAAGTGTGACCACAGGAGCGGGTGTTCTGGTAAATTCGATTCCCTGTAAACTCCCTCAGAATTCTCTGGTCGATATTGTGGATGCCCTCTACTTGCGCGGATCGCGTGAACGAGAAATTTTCCTGGGAAACATACCTTGCTCGTTTCCCTGAAGCAGGGGACTGGCAGCTGAAAGCCCGCGTTCTGAATTTGGCATCGCGGAGCAGGAGAGAGCAAGCTAATAGACTTGCTCTCAGCTCAGAGCTGCAGCTGAAGTCCCAGCACTACCAGCTCACGTCGCTATGAGTCGTGCGTCTATTGCCATGGAAGTCGCGTCTAACTCATAGAAGTGAAAACCAATTTGCCTTCCTTGCTGTCCAGCCGGTCCCGTCTGACTCGATATAATGAGAGTTTGCCAATTCTGGGCGAGGAAATCTCATGGAATCGCGTATGTCATTAAGAGATCGCATGCGGTCACACCGCTTTTTGTCCACCGTGCTCGTGGTGATGACCTTATTTGTCGGCATTCTTATCGGTACGGTCATACAAAAAGGTGTGAAGGGCGCCACGAAAAGTGTCAATAGCTCGGATGCAACCCAGCTGAAAGTTCCGGCGCCGCAGCAGTTGTCGAACGCCTTCAGCCAGGTAGCCAAGACACTTGAGCCTAGCGTGGTAAACATCAATACGGAATCGACGCCGAAAACCACTCCACGCACGCGGCGTCGCGGCCAACAGGTACCGGACGATCAGGATGGCGATCCGTTTCAGGACTTTTTTGATCGCTTCTTTGGCGGACAAGGTGGAAGTCCGTTCGGCGGTGGCGGCAGCACGACCGAGCACTCGTTGGGATCGGGAGTGATTGTCGATTCCAAGGGCTACATCATTACTAATCAGCACGTAGTCGATAAGGCAGACCGGATTCGGGTGAAACTGGACGGCGATCCGCCGGGCGTCCAGCACGATGCGAAGGTGATTGGAACCGATCCAGAAACTGACTTGGCGGTCATCAAGATTGAGGTGGATCACCCACTCGCCGCAGCAAAACTCGGCAACTCGGACTCGATGAATGTTGGCGACTGGGTGCTGGCGATTGGGAGTCCGTTCGCGCTGGAAGAGTCCGTGACTGCTGGCATTGTGTCGTCGAAGGGTCGCGATATTGATAATCGGCGGCAGTTCCAGCACTTCATTCAGACCGACGCGGCCATCAATCCCGGAAATTCCGGCGGTCCGCTGGTGAATATGAACTCGGAAGTGATCGGGATCAACACGGCGATCTTTACCGAGTCGGGTGGATATCAAGGCATCGGCTTTGCTCTGCCATCAAACACAGTCGTAGAGGTCTACAACCAGCTCACTGGTCCTGAACACAAAGTTGTGCGCGGATCCATCGGTGTTGCCTTCAGCGCTCAACCGAATCCGGCGATCGCTCGCGTCTATGGCGCCAAGACTGGAGTGACAGTCTCGAGCGTTACCCCGAATGGTCCGGCCGATCAGGCTGGCTTGAAGATCGGCGACACCATCACCTCGGTGAATGGCAAGCCGGTTAAGAATGGTGACGAACTCGTCAGCAGCATCTCGGCGGAAAAACCCGGCACCAAGATCAAGATCGGGTATGAACGCGGAGCCAAGCCGGCCGAAACAACAGTTACCATCGCAGATCGTGCCAAGCTGTACGGCAATACCGCGTCAAATGAAGAAGAATCCGGGAATGAAGAGCAGCCGGTTTCCGGCAAACTCGGCCTTTCTGTCAGGCCGATCACCCCCGATATGGCCGACAGACTGGGAATTCCCGCAAATAAGGGTGTAATTGTCGCCGATGTGAAAGCCGGATCCTTCGCCGAGGACATTGGGCTGAGCCGCGGCGACGTGATCCTAGAGGTCAACAAGCAGCCGGTGAACAGCGATGACGATTTCCGTCGCATCACCGGTCAGCTGAAGAGCGGCCAGGATGTAGTCTTCCTGGTACGTCAGGGCCGCGGTCGAAACGCCAGCACCATTTTCCTCGCGGGCACTCTGCCGTAAAATCCTAAGATCTAAGTGGCTGGATTGCAACGAGTTAGTTGCAATCCAGTCAAAAATCCCGGAACTTCGGGCAGAATCGCTGCTGAATGTGGCATCCTACTTCACCCGAAGGTACATAGCACTACCGGGTCTGGGCCTCGAATTAATCCTGTGCAAAGGTATCCGTGGTCGGGTAAGCTGCTTGATACCCCGTTAAGAAATCCCCGAATTGGGCCGAGGGAGTAGCTCGGCTTCAAAAGAGGAGCTTATGCGGTTTCAAAAAATCGGTGTCACATTTCTGGTCACGGTAGTGATGGGTATGTCGGCTTTTGCAGTTACACCAAAAGCCAAAACCTCAATCAAGAGTCACTCCCGCTTCGCCAGGCTGCATAGATCGGCGTGGAAGCGGCACGGGCAGCAGCAGATTGCCAGCGATAGAGCCCGCGAGATTCAGGAAGCCCTGATCCGCGAGCACTATCTCGAGGGCCAGCCGACTGGTATGTGGGACGCCAGAACCACGGCAGCGATGCGCAAGTTCCAATCTGACCAGGGATGGCAAAGCAAAGTTGTTCCTGATTCCCGCGCTCTGATCAAACTTGGACTTGGGCCGAGCCACGAAAATGATCTCAATCCCGAGCTGATGGGCGATGGCGCATTCAGCCCCTTGAGAACTACAACGGCACCGCAAGCCGATATCGCGCAGCGCTAACCCTCTGGATCAAGTACGGAAACGCCTGAGGAATGGATTCCTCAGGCGTTCTGCTTTTGAAAAACGCGTTTTGCGGGGCAATTCCAAAGTACCCACTCTGCCGTTACCAGCGTAAATTGCGTGTCTCGGGTCTTCGATAGATACTCAGACCGTGGCAAATCACTTTACATTCTTCGGACAGATTGGCGGCGTCACGCGTCAGTGCTCGCTTTGCGATGAATTCCTGGTGGTGAACGCTTCGTCGAGGGAACTGGATTCCGCAGACACTCATCACCTATGGACCGCGGCATTTCAGCGCCACATTTTGGAACGTCATGCCAGTAGTCGCTCTATCAGTGATATCGAGAGCTGTCCGACGATTCGTATTATTTAAACCTCTTTTCCCGTTTTCCGCTCGGAAATCAATTCCTCCACCGCCCCTATAATCGTTGCGCGATGAAATCTGCGCGCACACTATTCGCGGCCGTTCTCCTCCTCTTCTCTGCCTCTGCAGTTGGCCGGCATGAAGGCTCATCAGACCTCGTTGAGCGGGCGCAAAAAGCCAATCCTCCCATTGCGGGAGAGCTCAAGCTTGATGGTTTGCAAAGCCCGGTGACGGTCATGCGCGATAATTGGGGCGTTGCGCACATTTATGCGGCGAATCAGCACGATCTGTTCTTTGCCCAGGGGTTCGTGGCCGCGCAGGATCGTCTCTTCCAAATGGAGTTATGGAAGCGTGCAGGACAGGGAAGGCTGGCAGAAGTCTTGGGCAAGTTCGCAATTGACCGCGATCGTTTTGCCCGCCTGCTCAAATATCGCGGCGATGTGCGGCGCGAATACAAGAGTTACGCGACGGATACTCTGTCGATATTGTCGGCGTTTACTGATGGCATAAACGCTTACATACGCTACTTGAATTCCCAAACTGGTCCGGGGCTGCCAATCAGTTTTCAACTAGCCGGCTTCAGGCCCGAGCCATGGAAGCCTGAAGATTGCCTCTCGCGGATCGCAGCTTACTCGATGACGGGAAATGCTCGTATCGAGCTGACAAATGCTGAGCTCTTGACGAAGATCGGGGCCGAGAAAACCCAACGAATCCTCGATCCCGATCCACCCGCTAAGCTTGATGCGGCCGAGGGCGTCGATTATTCCGGTCTTTCGCCGAACTTGCTTGATGGATTGGTCGGTGGGGACACGCGCATCGAATTTGCAGTTCACAACGCTCCCGTGGGAAGCAACAACTGGACGATTTCCGGCAAGCTGACTGAGAGCGGCAAACCGATACTAGCCAACGATCCGCATCGCGTGATCGCTTTGCCGTCTCTACGTTACATGGTGCATTTGAGTGCGCCAGGATGGGACGTAATTGGTGCCGGCGAACCCGCCTTACCCGGGGTTGCCATCGGACACAACCAGCACATCGCCTGGGGACTAACGATCTTCCCTGTCGATCAACAGGATCTTTACATCGAGGAACTCAACCCGGCGAATCCGCTGGAGTACAAGCGCAATGGGAAGTGGCAGGCAATGCGAACCGAGAGGTCGGTCATCCAGGTGAAAGACGGCTCTCCCGAAACGATAACGCTCAAATTCACTCAGCACGGGCCCCTGCTCTGGGAAGCCGCCTCCCACAATCGTGCGCTGGCGTTGCGTTGGGTGGGAGCCGAACCCGGGACTGCCGGATATCTGGCTTCACTCTCGCTGGATCGTGCACAAAACTGGAACGAGTTTCTCGCCGCGCTCGAGCGTTGGAAGCTTCCTCCGGAAAACATGGTCTACGCCGATACCGAGGGAAATATAGGAGAACAGTCGGCGGGACTAACTCCGATTCGCACCTGGACCGGCCTGCTTCCCATAATGGGAGTCGATGGCGGCCATGAATGGTCGGGCTTCGTACCGCTGGAGCAGCTGCCTCGCACTTTCAATCCTGTGGAAGGATGGTTTGCCACTGCTAATAATCGCACCTTCGCCGAAAACTACAAGTACAAGGTGGGATATGAATGGGCAACGTATCGCGTTGAGAGGATTCGTCAGGTCTTGTCCGAATTTGCGGAGAGGCAACGCAAGATACGCCTGCAGGATGTCGAAGAATTGCAGCGCGATGTCTATTCGCTGCCCGCCGATCAACTCATCCGCATGTTGCCTCGGCATAGCGACGGTCCTGAGCGTCGCTTTCTCGAGATCCTGAAAGACTGGGACCGCATGATGCGCTCCACTGCGGTTGCCGCTGGGCTTTACGAAATTTGGGAGAACCACGTGCGGAGTGCCTTGCTGGAAAAGATCGCCGGCACATCAGCGCCGAAAACGGTCCATTTGAACACGCAACAAGCCATGGATTTTCTCAAGTTTTTGCCAGCTGATCAGCAACAACGCCTGTTGCTCTCAACACTTGCCGACGCGGGACACGAATTAGAACAACAGGCAGGACCCGATCCAGCCTTGTGGTCGTGGGGCTCGCTGCACACCATGACGTTCAGGCACCCGCTTGATCAACTGCAGGGAGCCAAGGGACTCTTCGATCTCGGGCCGGTCGCAAGACCGGGAGATGCCAATACTGTAAATGCGACTGGCTCCGGAACCGCCGGATATCGGCAGGCCTCCGGCGCCAGCTATCGAGAGATCTTTGACTTGAGCAACTGGGATAATTCCCTCGCAATCAACACTCCAGGTCAATCCGGCGAGCCTGGCAGCCGGCATTACTCTGACCTCCTCCCCGTTTGGGCAGCCGGACAGTATTTCCCTTTGCTCTATTCAAAGGAGGGTATTGAGCAGAATGTGACGGATGTGCTGGTTCTGACGCCCGCGAAAAGCAATCGGCAATAAGCAATGGACGGCAGGCAGAAGAAGAACTCGCGCCTTCGGATTTTTAGCTGTTCGCTAATTGCCCAGTGCTGCTTTTCTCAACTTGCAGCGGCATGCATGGCCTGAGCGATCATGCTCTTAGAGGTTACAACGGCGCGAAGCCGCGCTAAAAGGACCTCCGGCCCCTCACCTTTGATGACGTAACTGTGAACGGCGTCGCTGTGCTCGTACACCTCTTCGCCGGTAACGACTATGATTGGGACTTGGGGCCGCAACGTCTTGATGGTCTTCGCTACCTGCGTACCTGTCGTTCCGGGAAGATAATAATCGAGCAAAATGGCGTCGTAATAACTGGTAAGAACCATAGCTAGCGCCTGTTCGGCTGTCCCGGCTAAATCGCAATCGAACCCGCTAACGGAGAGGACCATTTGGCGCATCGAGTTGAGCGATAGATTGTCATCAATGCTTAAGACTTTCGGTCGAGATTCAGTCATGTCTGGAGCATCCTCTCACACGCAATCGAGAGCCGGAACCCCGAAAATTACCCTACTTAACCCTGCTTAGTACCATTTCAGATTGTTCCAGATCGGGACATGGATAGGAAATATACAAGCAAGAATGAGAGTTCTACGATCCAAGCCGGCAATAGGCTTGAGTTAGGATTAAGTGCTCTCACTTAGCGATAGAAGTGCCCAATGATAGAGCCGAAGATTGCATGGGTTGCGAAGACCGCCGTCGGCGTACTGACGCCATAATTCAGTCCCATAAAGCCTGGCGGCTCCAGCATGCGAGTTGAGGTTGGTCCATGCGTTTCACTCGCCATGCGTGGGTGTATTCCCGGCAATGCTTGCCAGCCGATGAGGCAAATGAATAGAGCGTGAGCAAGTCCGATGAGAGCACCCCGATACCAGGTGGGACCCCCCAGAAATTGCATCGCGACTACATAAAAAAGAGAGAACAGCCACCCTATACCGATGTGAATGACGATACCGAGTGCTCGTGCGCGATCGCGATGCGGAGAAATTGCAGAGCCCAGGATCAAGGGCAAGTTAAGCCGAGTGAGCCCCAAGCCCTGTGCAATGCTTTCAGCGCTCACCAAGGCGAGACTGGCAACAAATCCCCAAAACAGCCAACTGCTCCAGTGGAGTTGAAGCGTCATGCAGCTTGCTCTCGCTTCGTCTCTTTCTCGCGCCGATCAGCCATTGTAAGAGCCGCGTTTATCAAGCCTACATGCGTGAATCCCTGGGGAAAGTTCCCTAGAGCTTCTGCCGTTCTGGGATCCATCTCCTCGGAAAAGAGACCAAGATCATTGCCATACTCGAGAAGGCGTTGGAACTCCGATTCGGCTTCCTCAATGGAGCCCCCTCCCAAAGCCAGATACTCTGCCAGCCAAAAGGAGCAGATGCCAAATGCGCCCTCGCCGGAACTCAGTCTATTGCGATATCGATAAAGAAGTCCCCTGCCGGTGCCGATTTCTTTTCGGATGCATTGATACGTCCGGCGCATTCGTTCTGAATCTGCGCGCTCAAATCCATGCTTTGCCAGTAGCAAAAGGCTCGCATCAACCTCCGATCCTCCAAAAATGGCGGTGTAAGTCTGCCGCTCCTCATTCCAGGCTTTTTGCTTGATCGTTCCCTCTATTTCCTCAAGCGTATGCTTAGCTGTTTCGCGATCCAGCTTTTTCAGCAGCCCCGCGTCATAAAGCTCTAACAGCTTCTTCATGGCAACCCAGCACATGACTTTGGAGTGGGTGTGATGCTGATCTCCAGCCCGCGGCTCCCAGATGCCTTTATCCGGCAAGGTCCAATGCTCCCAGACATACTTCCCGATGCCGCGCAGTACCCGTCCACTGGAGCGATCGATGGACTTGTTGTACTCGTCCAACTGCGCGGCGGCCGAGATCACTTCGCCATAAACATCGAGCTGCAACTGGCCGCGGGCATCATTGCCTATGCGCACCGGCCGGGAGTTGCGATATCCCTTCCAGTTCATTTCCCGTTCTTTTCTTACGGGTTTGCCGTAGACCGTGTACATAACCAGCAGCCGCGGCTGCGTAAGATTAGTGGAATACAGCAGCCAATCAATGAAAGACTCCGCTTCATCGTGATATCCAAGTCCAAAGAGTGCGGAGACGGTCAGAGAGGCGTCTCGCAGCCAGCAATAGCGGTAGTCCCAATTCAGATTTCCACCAATGTGCTCGGGAAGCGACGTGCTGGGAGCAGCGACGATTGCTCCTGACGGTGCGAAGTTTAGAAGCTTTAGCACCAGCGCACTGCGTAGTACGTTCTCCCGAAATGGTCCCTGATATTCGCATCGCGCAGACCACTTCCTCCACCATGCTACGGTCTGCGAAAGCGCAGCTTCGGAGGAATCCCCGAGAGGAGACAGCACCGCGGGTCCATGCTGCATCATGACCAGCGAGCAGTACTTGCGGTCCCCGGCGCGGAGCCGCGCCTCACATTGGGCATGATCTCCTTTCATTTGCCAATCCAGATCGCTGCGTAGCCACAGAGCTCCGCCGATGAACTGCACGTGAATCCCAAGACTTTTCTGCTGCCTCCAGTGAGCGCGGACGGTTCCATATTTAGGAGCAGGGCAAAACGCAGCTTCCAACTGCACTTCGCCTGACGTGCACTCGACGATCCGTAGGACTTCCCGATCGGGAATCATGTGTTGGCGTTCATAAGCCAGATCGTAAACCGGCATGCAGTCGAGGAGGCGGAGTGTTCCCGTTTCAGACTGGAAGGTGGTTTCGAGAACGTTGGTGCCCGGAAGATATCGGCGGGTACTTCTATGCTCGCCGGCGGGAGAGACTCGCCAAAAACCTCCCTTTCCCAAGTCCAGAATTGCACCGAAAAGTGAAGGACTGTCGAACCAGGGCCAACACAGCCAGTCGAGTGAGCCGTTTTTGGATATCAGCGCTGCTGATCTGCAATCGCCGATGATGGCGTACTCGCCAATTGAGGGAGTAACGTCGCTCCCATATAACATTCCGCTCTGTTGTACGTCCTGCACACTTAAGCGGATGCGAAAGGCGACAGCTCACGTTGGCCGAGCGTCATCGCAGCTATCGCCTTGGACTTGCAAAGCACTTACTTCTTGGCCGCCTTCTGATTCACGACTTGGAGTTCGTCCTTGACTGAGAAGACGCCCGGCACCTGATTCGCAGCTAACTTTGCCTGCGTATCATCGGCCTCGTTGTCTACTACGCCCTTCAGGGTTACATGACCGCCATCCACGATGATGTGGATCGAAGGCACCGCTCCCATGAAGTAGCGGTACAGGCCACCCTGATTCGAGATCGCTCGCGCTACCTGCTGTCGAATGCGATCATCCATTGGGGAAGGCGGCAGTACCTTAATTTGATTGTTGACCGTGTTTACGCCTTCAATCCGTTTTACCGCGTTCTCAGCATCTTTCTTCAGCGTCGGATTTACTACGGAGCCGAGCAAGGTAACGGCGTCCCCGTTCACGGAATACTCAAGATCATCGAACAATGAGTAATACGGCAGCATGACTAGCTCATGACGAACTTCTTTCACGATGCGCTGCTCGTTCGGGTCCAGTGTCCCCGGACGGATCGCCAGCTGAGTGTTGCTGCCCGACTGGGCGAAAGCGAGGCCCCCGAGAACTACAAACGTTGCCAATAACCTCATTTGTCTTGCCTCCATGGACTTTACTTTTTTATTATTTCTAACTTGGGAACCTATGAAGTAGATGCTGATAACACTCGGTTCGATGCGCGGATCATACGCTTCCCAGAACGCAACTCGCCCTCCTGTCGCGTGTTAATACCTGCTGGGATCCGCGCCAAATCGCGCCTTCTGCAGGACCCGCCGCCAACTCAGCTTCCAGATTTGCCAAGACCGCCCTCCGGGTCTATTTTAAGGACTGGCGTTATTGATGGACGTTCCCGCGTTCCTATGTGGTTCTCGTTCAAGGAGAGATCGGCAAAATGGATACAAAGCCGGCGCAGAATATTCAGGACACTTTTCTCAATACAGCTCGCAAGGACAAGTCTCCGATCACGATTTATCTGATGAGCGGAGTAAAACTGAGCGGTCGCATTCGATCCTTCGATAAATACTCAGTCGTACTCGAAACCAATAACCAGGAGCAGCTCATTTTCAAGCATGCGATCTCCACAGTGGTGATGGCGCGCGGCTCGCATTACGGAGAACGTCCTGCAGCCTCCGAGCATCGACCGCCCGCTTCGGAGCGCCCGAGCGTTGCCCATGAAGCTGCGCCTCCTACAGCAGTTTCCGAAGGCTGAGCGCACTGTTGAGCGATAGCGCGGGCAATTGAAGTGGCACGGAGTCCCTCCTTCCCGAATCCAACCGGCACTGATCCTGCCAACAGGCAGGAGCGGGCTTTCCTGGTGGGAGTTGATCTGCGCTCCAAGCGCAGCAGCGGCCCCAGCGCCCAGGCTCGTCTGGCGAGACAGGCGACAGAAGTCTGCCGCGCGCAATCTCCTGAGAATGACGAACAGAACAGTTCGTCGAAGCGCAAATTTGGTACCGGCTTCTCTGTCGAAGATTCGATGGCGGAATTTCGCGAGCTCGCGACAAGCGCCGGTGCTGAAGTGGTCGGCGAAGTGATACAGCGTCGCGACAAGCTGGATCCAGCGACGTTGATTGGTCGCGGAAAGCTCGAAGAGATCACCGGAGCTGTTGCCGGATCGCTTGCAGATGTTGTCCTTTTCGATCACGATCTTTCTCCTTCGCAACAGCGCAACATCGAACGCGAGCTGCATGCGCGCGTGATTGACCGCACACAGCTCATCCTCGACATCTTTGCGCGGCATGCCCGCACTCGCGAAGGCCAGCTTCAGGTAGAGCTTGCGCAATTGCAATATCTGTTGCCTCGCCTGGCGGGGCGCGGAGCCGAAATGTCGCAGCTCGGCGGAGGCATTGGTACTCGCGGCCCCGGTGAAACACAGCTCGAAACCGATCGCCGGAAGATTTACCGGCGTATGCGGCATGTTCAGCAGCAGCTCGAGAATGTACGGCGAGTGCGAGCTCAGCAGCGCCAGCGGCGCGAAGCCGTCCCGGTAGAGACAGTCGCGATGGTCGGATATACGAATGCGGGCAAGTCGACGTTATTTAATGCCGTGACTAATGCCGGTGTTATTGCCTCGTCGCGCATGTTCGCGACGCTCGATCCCACCTTGCGCTCGATAACGTTACCTTCCAAACGCAAAATCCTGCTTTCCGACACAGTCGGGTTCATTCGCAACCTGCCGCATACCCTAGTCACTTCTTTCCGCGCGACTTTGGAAGAGGTGCAGCGCGCTTCGTTGATTCTCCATATTGCGGATGCCACGAGTCCAAACGCGACCGAACAGCGGGAGCAAGTGGAGAATGTACTTGCCGAACTGGAGGCGCAGAACAAACCGGCAGTGCACGTTCTGAACAAAATTGATCTCCTTTCAGCCGCACAACGAAATGCGCTTCCTACCGGTGAAAATGTGGTTCAAGTGTCCGCGATAAAGGGGATTGGACTCGAGACCCTGCTGCAGAAAATTGATGCTGCACTCACAGTTGATCCCATAGCCCACATTGAGATTAGCGTCCCCCAAAGCGAGGGCAAAGTGCTTGCCATGATTGAGGCCCGAGGGAACGTCCTGAAGCGGGAATACAGAAATGAGCGCGTTCAGCTCAGTATCGAAGGTCCACAGTCGCTTTTACGGCAATTGCAGCCGTTCTTGAATCGAACGACTTCCGTTATTTCAAATCGA
The DNA here is from genome assembly GCA_003225175.1 of Acidobacteriota bacterium. Taxonomy (NCBI): domain Bacteria; kingdom Pseudomonadati; phylum Acidobacteriota; species Acidobacteriota bacterium. The sequence continues at coordinate 136,727 of QIBA01000037.1, read as the reverse complement.
CAGTCACATAAGCAGCAATCTTCCGTTCGTCAGCTTCGTAAAAGTTCAGAATAGCTTTTGCACTCTGCGGGTCTCGTGATAAAAGAGTGTGCCCCGAATCCCAGGCATGAATTCCAACTCGGCAATCCTTTCAGCTTTGAAGCGATACTGGGGCTACGATTCCTTTCGTCCGCTGCAAGAGCGCATTGTCTCAAGTCTGCTCGGCGGTCGCGATACTTGTGTGGTGATGCCCACTGGAGGAGGCAAGTCTCTCTGCTATCAACTCCCCGCCGCGATCCTTTCCGAGAAGACAGTCATCGTTATCTCGCCCCTAATTGCGTTGATGCAGGACCAGATCGCGCAGTTAGGGCAAATGGGGATTCCAGCTGCCAGCCTCAACAGCGCGCTTGCGGTTGACGCCCAGGGAAAGGCGGTTCATGATGCACTTCAGGGGCGGTTTCGTCTGCTTTATCTCTCCCCGGAACGGCTGGCTCGCCGAGACACGATCGAATGGCTGAAGCGTGTGCCGGTTTCGCTCTTCGCGATCGATGAGGCGCATTGCATTTCCGAATGGGGACACGAGTTCCGGCCGGAGTATAGGCAGCTAAATGCCTTACGCCAACATTTTCCGGATGTGCCAATTGCCGCTTTCACAGCGAGCGCAACCAGGCATGTGAGGCACGACATCATCGCGCAACTGCGGCTGCGCAACCCAGATAAGTACATCGCGAGTTTTCATCGCCCGAACCTCAAATATCTAGTAAAGCAGTGCGAGTCTGGCACGCAGGAGGCTCTACTTTTGCGAGCCCTGCGTCAATACTCGGGCAGCAACATTATCGTTTATGCGCCCACCATCAACCGTGTCGAGCAGACGGTCGATTTCGTCGAGGAGCGCGGCATTCCGGCCATTGCTTATCACGGCAAGATGAGCAGCGAGGCGCGCCGGCAGAACCAGGAGCGCTGGATGTCCGATGAGGTTCGCGTGCTCATTGGCACAATCGCTTTTGGCCTGGGGATTAATAAGGCAACTGTCCGCGCGGTGATTCATCTGGCGCTGCCGAAATCAATCGAGCAGTATTACCAGGAGGCCGGACGTGCCGGGCGGGACGGAGTCCCGGCGGATTGCCTTCTGCTCTGGCAGGCGCGCGATGTCGGCCTGCTGACATACTTCATCGAGCAGATCAGCGATTCGGCTGAAAAGGAACGATCCTGGCAGCGCTATCACCAGATTCGGCGCTTTGTCGAAACAGGGCAATGCCGCCATCTCCAGATTTGCTCACATTTCGGCGAAACGCCAAAATGGGACACTTGCGGCGCATGCGATGTCTGTGGCGCCGAACCAGACTGGTTGAAGATTGCGGAACCGGTAGCTACACGGAAACGCCGCAAATATGTTCTGTCGGAGCAGATTGGAGCGGGGGGAGAGACGGTTGGATTCTCCCAGAACGGTACTCCGTCGACTTCGCCTCAACCCGAGTCTGACCTTGATTACGACCTCAGTGACTATGTCCGCGAATGGCGTAGAAACGCGGCAAGAGAACAGGGGATCGCTGCGTTTGTTGTGATGCACGACTCAACGCTTCAGGCGTTGTGCCGTATTCGTCCCCGAACTCTGGCTGATCTTCGTCGTGTACCCGGCTTCGGCGAACGAAAGATCGAAGTGTACGGCAAGCAGATACTCGAGGCTTTGCGTCGGTTTGATGAGGGAGCACGAGCGACCTACTCGCCTCAAAGGAAGCAATCGAAGCCCGCGGCTGAAACGCTTGATCTGTTGGCTCGAGGGCACTCGCTGGCACAAGTTGCAGCCATTCGCGGAAGGCAGATGAGCAGTGTTGTTCAACTCGTCGCGGAGATGATCGAAGCCGGGCAGTTGCAGTTTCAGCGCAGTTGGATCGGCGAGCAGAAGGTCACGGAGATTGAAACAGCCTGCGCCAAAGTTGGGATGGAACGTCTAAAGCCGATCAAAGATGCTTTGCCAGAAACCATCAGCTTCGACGAAATTCGCCTTGTTGTAGCCCACTTGAAGTGGCGGGCCGCAGGGCGGGATGTTGCGAAATCCGCACTCGCTTGAACGCTGTTTATACGGAAAAAATTAAATAGGCTCGCGGCCGAGAAGCGGTGACATTCCTTGGCCACGAGCCCATTCGATCCTGAATCGGATCGGAGGTGATACCCACTAGTCTCCGCCCATCATCGGAACATGTCAAGGAAACTTGAGAGCTGAGCACGGTTAAATTTACCTAGATTTTCAATGCTTTGCGGCCGCTCCACGTTTGACACCTGCAAAAATCGAATGTTAGCTTAAACAGTTGTCTATCCCATCCTCGGCGAGACAATACCACCCAAGTGAATGGACGCGACACTCAGACAATTAGGCGAACTTGCGCTCGGAGCAATCCCGACCATCATCCTCTTTGTTTTCATTTGGATTCTGTATCGCGTCATCGTCCATAACGCTCTCACCAAGGCCTTGGCTGAACGTCACAGCAAAACCGTAGGAGCGATGGAAAGAGCCAAGAGCGACGTAGCCGCAGCCGAGCAGAAGACCGCTGAATACGAACGCAAGATTCACAATGCGAGACTGGCCGTTTTCAAGCGTCAGGAGAGCCGGCGTCAGCAGATTCTTGAGCAGAAAACCGCTGCCATTGCTGAGGCGCGGGCTGCTGGCGAGGTTCGAATCACCGCTGCCCGTGGCGAGATCCAGAGAGAGGCGGAGATCGCCAAAGCTCTGGTGCAGTCCGAAAGCGCCACGCTCGCGCAAGAGATTATCCGCGCCGTCCTGCGCACAGGCGCGGCAGTGAAACAGCCCGCTGTCGGTGGTCGCAGATGAAACGACTCCTGCTCAAATTAGCGCTGTTGCTATCGGTCGCGTTTTTTGCAGTCTGCAGCGCGGCCTTGCAGAAATCCGCAGCCGGCACTCAGAAGGGCTCGGCTTCATCGGCTGCGAGTCCGCAATCAAGTGCGAATGTAGCCACAAAGCCTGGATCCTCAACTCCGAATCAGGAATTGACTCACGCTTCTAACGAAGCTGCGGGACGCACGCCTCAGGAGGCGGAGCCGGGCAGGCAGGAAGGTGAGGGCGAGTCGCACGATCAAGAAGCCGCCTTCAAGTATTCGGCTGCGGTGCGTGCCATCGCCAGAATTACTGGCCTTTCCTTGGTTACCGCATACTGGCTCTGTGTAATGATCAATTTCGCGATCATTGCCGCCTTTGTCATTTTCGTAATGAGGTCGAACCTTCCCACAATGTTGCGCAGCCGCACCCAGTCGATCCAGAAGGGAATGGAAGATGCGCGCCGCGCCAGTGAAGATGCCGGCCGCAGGCTTCGGGAAGTGGAAGCGCGCCTCGTTCGCATGTCTTCCGAGATCGAAGAGATGCAAAAACGTGCCGAGGACGAAGCGAGGAGCGAAGAAGATCGCATTCGCACTTCGATCGATGAGGAGAAGCACAAGATACTGCAGGCTGCTGAGCAGGAAATCACGCAGACAACGAACGCCGTGCGCCGTGATCTTCAGAAGTATGCAGCTGAGCTGGCGGTTTCCATTGCTGAAAAGGGAATTCGCATAGATACCAGCTCGGACAAAGCCTTAGTGGAGGAGTTTACCGAGCAGCTTGCCGGCGATGCGCGCAGAAATGGGAGCAGCTAATGGCTTCGTTCGTCGGAATTTACGCGCGCGCTCTCGCCGATGTAGTGATCGATCGAAAGCTCGATGCCAATCGAGTGACTGAGGAGCTGAACTCACTCGAAACTTTTTTACGGGAAAGCGCGGATCTGAGAACGATCTGGGATACTCCGTCCGTCGGCAGCGAACAGAAGCTGAAGCTGCTGGATGCAATTGCTAAGAAAGCTCGTCTGCTCTCTGAAATTCGCAATTTTGCCGCTGTGCTGATCTCTAACGGCCGTATCCATGCCTTCAACCAGATCGCCAGGGAAGCGATCGCGCAGATCAACGAGCAGCTTGGAATTGCCAATGCCGAGATCATCAGCACACGCGAATTGGGTGCTGAAGAAAAGCACAGACTGGAAGCGCAGGTCGCCAAAGCTGCAGGCAAAAAGTTGCGGGTGCGATACTCGCTCGATCTAGGATTAGTGGGCGGTGTTCTGGTTAAAGTCGGGAGTACCGTCTATGACGGTTCTGTACGCGGTCAACTGCAGCGCATTCGAGAGCAAATCATAGCAAGTTAGTCCCGGACAGACAAACCAAACGGTTAGTTATCACTCAAGAGTTAAAAAATGGCGCAAATCAAAGCAGACGAAATTACGAAACTCATTCGCGAGCAAATCGAGAATTACGAATCTAAGCTTGCGGTCGACGAAGTCGGCACTGTGATCTCGCTCGGCGACGGTATCGCGCGCATCTACGGCCTCGACAAAGTGATGGCTGGAGAGCTGATCGACTTTGGTCACGGCGTGAGCGGCATCGCAATGAACCTCGAAGAAGACCAGGTCGGCGCCGTGCTCATGGGTGAGTACACGGAAATCAAAGAAGGCGATGAAGTGCGCCGCACAGGAAAAATCATGGCAGTGCCGGTGGGCGAAGGCATGGTCGGCCGCGTCGTGAACTCCCTTGGGCAGCCCATCGACGACAAGGGACCAGTTAACACCAAGAATTCGATTCACATCGAGCGAATCGCTCCTGGCGTCATCGACCGACAGCCGGTCCGTGAGCCAATGGCGACAGGCCTCAAGGCTATCGACTCGATGATTCCCATCGGCCGCGGGCAGCGCGAGCTTATCATCGGCGATCGCCAAACCGGCAAAACCGCGGTCGCCCTCGACACGATCATCAACAATAAGGGTAACAACCTGATCTGCATCTACTGCGCGATCGGCCAGAAGCGCTCTTCGATCGCCAACGTGGTGAAGACGCTTACTGATTACGGCGCTATGGATTACACGGTAGTGGTCGCTGCGTCAGCCTCCGAACCCGCCCCCATGCAGTACATTGCTCCTTATGCTGCGTGCGCGATCGGAGAGTACTTCCGCGATAACGGCAAGCACGCGCTCGTGATCTACGATGATCTCTCGAAGCACGCTGCGTCTTATCGCGAGATTTCTCTCCTGCTGCGCCGTCCACCGGGACGTGAGGCGTATCCGGGAGACGTCTTTTATCTGCACTCGCGGCTTCTCGAGCGCGCAGCGAAGCTCTCTGACAAACTTGGCGGCGGTTCCCTCACCGCGCTTCCCATTATTGAAACTCAGGCAGGCGACGTTTCCGCCTACATCCCAACGAATGTAATTTCCATTACTGATGGTCAGATATTCCTCGAGACGGACTTGTTCAACTCGGGCGTGCGTCCTGCAGTAAACGTCGGTATTTCAGTAAGCCGCGTGGGTGGATCTGCGCAGATCAAGGCCATGCGTCAGGTTGCGGGATCGATGAAGCTGGAGCTTGCGCAGTATCGGGAACTAGCAGCGTTCGCACAGTTCGGTTCAGATCTGGACAAGGCTACGCAGCAACAGCTCAATCGCGGCCAGCGGCTGACTGAACTGCTGAAACAGCCGCAATTCTCGCCGCTGCCCTTCAGCAAGCAGATTCTCTCGATCTATGCCGGCACAAACGGCTATCTCGACGATCTGCAGGTCTCGCAAGTGCGTGACTTTGAAGATTTGCTCTACAGAGATGTCGATACGACAAATCCTGGTCTTCTCAGCCAGATCATGGAGAAAAAAGTACTCGACGACGGCATGAAGCGCGAAATGGAGCAGCTCATCAAAGAAGCGAAGCAGGAGTTTGCAGGCCAGCGACAGGTGGTTGGAGCGAAAGCGTCCTGATTCATGGCAAACGTTCTTGATTTACGACGCCGCATTCGCAGCGTGCAGAACACGAAGCAGATCACCGGAGCCATGAAGATGGTTTCCGCAGCGAAGCTGCGGCGCGCGCAGGAGAAGGCGTTGGCCGCCCGCCCCTTCACGCAGATGTTCGTGAACGTGCTGAAATCGCTGGTGAACCGGGCCGAGATTTACGACCCAATTACTGGTGAGCCGCATCATCGCCTACTCGAGCGTCGCGAAGAGAAGAACATCCTGCTGGTGGTGATCAGCGGCGACAAAGGGTTCGCCGGAGCTTTCAACGCCAACGTTATTAAGGCAGCGAACCGCTTTCTGCAAGCTAAGATTGGGAAAAACGTAGACATCATCGCCATCGGCCGTAAAGGACGCGATATGCTCCGCCGCCGCTTCCCCTATGCTCAACCGGGGGGTGAAGACGGGGAATATCGGCGGGTGGCTCCCGTCGAAATCGTTGGCGAGCAAGTGGGCGTGTTGAACAAGGTGGAGTTTGCTCAGGCTCGCGAGCTGGCGACAGAGATCATCAAGCGCTATTCGCGTGGAGAAATCGACGCTGTTTACCTGGTCTATAACGAGTTCAAGTCGGTCATTGCGCAGCGGCTCGTAGTCGATCACGTGTTGCCGATCGTGAAAGTCGGCGAGCCGGACGTAGAGCAAGTGGATCAATTCACGCTCGAGGAACGTCAGAAAGCGGCGCAGGCTGCTGCTCGCACTGGAGTTTCAGTTCGGGAACCTGACACCTCGGCTGAAGACGAGCGCCTGGCGAAATTCGGTACCGGCGATTACATCTATGAGCAGTCTCCGGAGCGGATCTTCAACGACCTGCTGCCGCGCTATCTGGCCATTCAGATTTACCGAGCGCTGCTCGAATCGGTTGCAGCCGAGCACGCCGCTCGCATGACGGCCATGGACTCGGCCACCAACAACGCCTCGGACATGATCGATTCACTCACCTTGACGATGAATCGCGTCCGTCAGGCATCGATTACCAAGGAAATTATCGAAATCGTCAGCGGCGCAGCCGCTCTGTAAGGATTTATGGCACAGAACATCGGAAAAGTAATTCAAATCTCCGGCCCTGCCGTGGACATTCAGTTCGGAGAAGCCAACCTGCCGTCTATCTATCAGGCGATCCGCATCACCAGCGAAGGTTTCAATGTGCCCGAGCCCATCAGCATCATCGCAGAGGTGCAGCAGCATCTGGGCGAAGGCCGCGTCCGCTGCGTCGCCATGGAAGCCACTGAAGGCATGGTCCGGGGCATGAAGGCAATCGATCTTGGCGGTCCCATTTCGGTACCTGTGGGAAAGCCGACTCTTGGCCGGGTCATCAACGTAATCGGCGAGCCGGTAGACAAGCTTGGGCCCCTTGGCGCCACCGAGAAGTGGCCGATCCATCGTCCTGCGCCGAGCTTTGAAGAGCAGTCGACCAGCGAGGAGATGTTCGAAACGGGAATCAAAGTTATCGATCTGATCCAGCCGTTCTTGAAAGGCGGCAAGATCGGACTCTTCGGTGGCGCGGGCGTAGGCAAGACGGTTGTGATCATGGAACTGATCAACAACGTCGCCAAGCAGCACGGCGGATATTCGGTATTCGCCGGCGTGGGCGAGCGCACTCGCGAAGGCAATGATCTGTGGCTGGAGATGAGCGAGTCGGGCGTGATCAAGCCCGGTGACAGCAGCGCCTCGAAGGCCGCTCTGGTGTACGGTCAGATGACGGAGCCGCCCGGCGCCCGCCTGCGCGTGGCCCTCACCGGATTAACGGTCGCCGAATACTTCCGCGACAAGGAAGGCGTGGACACCCTGCTGTTTATCGACAATATCTTCCGCTTCACTCAGGCAGGATCGGAAGTCTCCACGCTGCTCGGGCGTATGCCTTCCGCTGTGGGCTACCAGCCCAACCTCGCCACGGAAATGGGAGAGCTGCAGGAGCGAATTACTTCGACAAAAAAGGGCTCGGTCACCTCAGTGCAAGCAGTGTATGTGCCGGCGGACGATCTCACCGATCCGGCGCCCGCAACGACGTTCGCTCACCTGGATGCGACCACCGTGCTCTCGCGTCCTCTGAGCGCGCTGGGCATTTATCCGGCCGTCGATCCGCTGTCTTCCACGTCGCGAATTCTCAGTCCGCGCGTTGTTGGCCAGGAGCACTATGACGTCGCTCAGGGCGTCAAGCGAATACTGCAGCGTTATAAAGATCTGCAGGACATCATTGCCATTTTGGGAATCGACGAACTTTCTGAAGACGACAAGATCACCGTTGCGCGCGCGCGTAAGGTGCAGAAATTCCTCTCGCAGCCGTTCCACGTGGCCGAGCAGTTCACCGGCTATAAGGGACGCTATGTCAAGATTCAGGACACGGTTCGCAGCTTCAAAGAGATCATCGAAGGCAAGCACGACGACGTGCCGGAGCAGGCGTTCTACATGAAGGGCACGATCGAAGAAGTTCTCGAAGATGCTCAGAAAATGAAGGCCGCCGCATAACCAATGGCTGACACGTTCCAAATCGAGATTGTCACGCCGGAGCGCCTCCTGGTCAGTGATCAGGCCACAGAGGCGCAGGTGCCGGGAACGTCGGGATATCTCGGCATTCTCCCCGGTCATGCTCCGCTGATCACCGAGTTGCGTAGCGGTGAACTGAACTACCGGCGTCCGGATGGCAGCATAGAGCGCCTCGCACTGCACTGGGGATTCGCCGAGGTCCTGCCGGACAAACTCACAGTCCTTGCGGAGCGCGCAGAGAAGGCAGCGGATATCGATCTGGAAGGCGCAAAAAAGCAGGAGCAGATGGGCGAAGAGCAGCTCAAAGATCCCAACGCAAACAAAGAAGAAGCGCTACGCCTGATTGAGCGTGCCAAGACCCGCATGACAGTAGCTGGCCGTCAGGACAGCAGCATTCTGAACCTGGTGCCTTAAGAGTAGAGGCGCAGCATGCCAGGTCTCACAATACGCATAGATAGTCGCTCTTCGGGTGCTCGCATGTGGCAGTGGCCGAGACGCAGCATGCTGGGCCCCTTAACTCTTTGAAAGTAAGGTACAAAGCAGCCGTGTAGCAACTCTTCGCTGCTCTCGTTTCTCGCAACTTCGGCGTCTTCCGTGGGTTTTCATCCCACAGAGGTGATCGATGAAGTCAAACCGACTTTTCACATTCATTCTGTCTGGAGCCATGGTGTTGCCGATGGCAGCGCTCGCACAGACAGGCAGCACGGCCAGCGGTGACAACGGCAACGCGGCCACGACTCAAACCCAACCCAAAGAGCGCGGAGAACGCGGAGAAAAGTTCGCGCAACAATTAAACCTGACTCCGGACCAGCAATCTGAGCTGAAGAGCCTCCGCGAAAACATGAGGCAGCAAGCGCAGACGATCAAGAATGACTCCTCGCTGACAGCCGATCAGAAGAAGGCAAAGTTCAAGGAGCTGCGCCAGAGCACTCATGAACAGATGATGGCCAAGCTTACTCCCGACCAGCAGGCGAAGTTCAAAGAGATGCAGAAAGAACATCGCGGACATCATCGCCATGGGCACAAAGGCGAGGCAGCCGCGGACAAGACACAGAGCTAAGTTCAGGCTGACGTCGAAGGCGTTAGAAGCCGTTCTGAAAAATGGACGGCTTTTGTTTTAGCATTCAGTCGTCAGCACTCAGCACTCAGCACTCAGCCGCTCAACGCGATGGGATCCCGATCGAAAAAAGGTGAGTAGGCAGGAGCTGTACAGAAAAATTCACTGCTGGTTCACTGTTATTCACTGTTCTTGAAATGCGAATTCCCGTGGTTCTTGGAAAAACGAGAACAACCCCGTTACTTCTCAAAAATTCAGCGTTATTTTCGCTGTTCTTGGTTCAGGACGCAGGCTAGGCTCGACAGGTTCAGCGGTTGAATGCTGACGGCTGAATGCTTCTTTGCTACTGCCGATTCCCAATCGCCGGGATTCGTTCTCGGATCTCGGGCGGGAGCTTTGCCTGAATGCGGCGTGCGCTCATCTTTGCCACGTCCTGGATCACTACCGGAGCTGGTGTAGCGAGTGCTACAAGAAGCCAGACGAGGCTCGAAAAGGCAAATCCAGTGAGAGCAATGAACTCCAGCAAGTGGGCGTGATTGGGATCGTAGTGGCGAATGGCTCCGAAGGCGATGAGGAAGAGTGCGGCGGAAACTGTGGCAACAGCGATGAGCCCTATGTCAATCGTGCGATGGAGACGCTGGCGCGAGCGGCAGTGAACGCATTCGGCGAAGTGCTGCTCGTAGTCGCCGCACATCTCCGGCGCGATGCCGGAGATGTCGTATCGCCAGCCTGCCAGGATATCGCCTACTACCTGATCAACACATTTTGACATCAAAAACGAATCGCTTCCATCGGTTCTGTCTGAGACGCGAGCACCAGCCGGTTCTGGATCAGGTTCAGACGGCCGCCAAGAGCGCGTTCTGCCGACTGCAGTGCCAGTTCGGGATGGTTATTCGCCTCCGACAAATGTGCCAGCACCAGGAATGCTGCTCCTCCATCATAATCGTTGGAGAAGAATTGCGCGAGAGAGTCGTTGGAAAGGTGCCCAACACGGGACATCACTCGCTGCTTCACCGACCATGGATAAGGTCCGCCGCGCAGCATTTCGAGGTCGTGATTGGATTCGAGCACCAGGGCATCACATCCCCGCAGATGCATCTTGATGTTGGCCGGCATATATCCCAAGTCGGTAGCCATGCCGATCTTTATGCCTTCGGTACGAAACACGAACCCCACGGGATCAACCGCATCGTGCGGGATCGTAAACGGAAGAATCTCAATATCCCCAATCTGGAACTTCACACCAGCGCGGAAATGCTCGCAGCGATCCAGATGGGCCTTATCGTCGTCCTCATAGAGTTGCGCCTGTGGCGTAATCGGCCCACGCACCCAGCGTTGCCACTCATGGTGAGTATCTCCGGTGATGTAAACGGGAATCTTCAGTCGTCGCGCCAGCACAGCAAGACCGGAAACGTGGTCTTGATGCTCGTGAGTGATCACGATGGCCGACAACTTTGATGGATCCTCAGCGGCGCGATGCATGCGGCGCAGTGTTTCGCGGCAGGAGATGCCCGCATCGATGAGAATGCTTGTATCCGAGCTGGAGAGGACAGCGGTGTTGCCACGTGACCCCGAGGCCAGCACCGTCATACGCACCATGGAGCGAAGGATAGACGAAAAACCTGTGGGAAAGCGAGTGAATAAGTGGCTACTTCATTGGGATTCTGGCAGAGGAATCCCATGCCATGGGCAGAATTTCCAACTGGCCTCAACCTTTTCCTTGCCGGTTGGACAATATTTGGGGGGAAACAATCCACTCAGCGGAAGACGCCATGTGACAGTTGTCTCCGGTTCTCCCGTCAGCTCTTTCACTACCATTGAGAACTCGCGCTGTCCACGCGGATCGGCGATGCGAGTCCCATTTTGGGCTCTCCCCGCGAATACCAGGAACTGAATGTTCTCGCCCAGCTTGCCAAGGCTCGCGGAAAACACAGGTTTCATCATTTCAAGTGGAACTCTTACGTCTTCTGGAACGTTCTCCACAGGTTTGTATTCGGTGCCATTCGCATCGCGCATCGTGACCCTGGAGCGCGCCGTATCGAGCGACACGAAATCCAGTATGCCGAAAGGCTGGACCTTGCCGAATGCGACAGCAACTACGGTGTTGTTTCTGAAGCCGGCAAAATAGGCTGGGTTATTTGCGGACTGCTTCGTTTCAAAATACTCGGCGGGCATCCACCAGAGGAATGCTACCCGACCGTTCCGTCCGACATTCTTCTGTACCTCCGGCAGAAGATCCTCGGTAGTAGGATGCCAATCGCGCTGCGCAGCTGGCAGAGCCCCGCCTGGAGTAGGTGAAGCCTGTGGTGTTGTGGAAGAGGAACTTGCCGTGGCGCCGGTCTTCGTCTGCGCTGCTGACGTCCAACAGAAGATAAGAGAGAGCACTATCACTGCAACGCAGTTTCGCAAGGAAGTCTCCTGTTCGTCAGTATGTATGTAAATTTGAAAGGGGCCTAGGTTCCGTAAAGACTGGGCCTTTAGTACCGATAAAAGCCTCTTCCGCTCTTTTTACCAAGCCATCCCGCGTCCACCATCTTGACCAGAAGCGGGCACGGACGATATTTGGGATCGCCCAGGCCCTCGTGGAGAACGCGCATGATGTCAAGACAGACGTCCAGGCCAATGAAGTCGGCCAGAGTGAGAGGTCCCATGGGATGCGCCATTCCCAATTTGAAAACCTCATCGACCGCTTCGGGAGTCGCGACGCCTTCCATGACGGAATACATAGCCTCGTTCAATAACGGCATGAGCACGCGGTTAGAGACGAAGCCGGGAGCGTCGTTGACCTCCACTGGTGTTTTGCCAAGCTTTTCTGCCAATCGCTTCGTGAGTTGATAGGTTTCGTCCGACGTCGCCAGACCGCGGATTACTTCTACGAGCTTCATCACCGGCACTGGATTGAAGAAGTGCATGCCAATTACTCTGTCTGGACGGCGCGTGAGCGCCGCGATCTTTGTAATCGATATAGAAGAAGTGTTGCTGGCAAGCACGATCTCAGGACGGCAGATCTTGTCGATATCGCGAAAAATCTCAGATTTAACCTCGAACTTTTCAGTGGCGGCCTCGACGACGAAGTCACAGTCAGCAAGCGCAGTACGATCCACTGCGCCGTGAATGCGTGCAATCGCTGCCGCACTGTCCTCTGCCGTGATCTTGTTTTTCGCTACTTCGCGCTCCAGGTTCTTGCGAATCATAACCAGACCGCGATCGAGAAACTGCTGTGCCACTTCGCATAAGACTACGTTGTAGCCGCTTCTGGCGAGCACATGAGCGATCCCATTGCCCATTGTTCCGGCGCCGATGACGCCTACCCTCTGAATTTCCACAGAGTCGTTCTCCTCAGTAGAGACACAGCATGCTGCGTCTCCTCCATGCGCTACAGGTTCTGGACGACTCTTCTACTAATCAGCCGCATAGTAGAGACGCGGCATGCTGCGTCTCCACCAGGAAGAGCTCAGAACCAAACTGTCGAGTCTAGCAAACACGGGCCGCACTATTGCGAGAGAGGAGCCTCAGGCACCGCTGATTCTGGCGGAAGTTCTTGGAGTAATCGCGACTCAATGGTAATCGCGACCTGACGCTTGCGTTGGTGCCAATCTGCAGCAAGAGCACGCTGCCACCATCGCAGTGCCAGAAGCCAGGCGAGAGTCGACTGCAGGATCAAGAAGCTTACGACCGCCTGCGATGCAGGAGCCGCTGTCCACCAAAGGAACACACCCAAGGCAGCTCCTAGAAACATCAACACCGCAAGCAATACATAGGACGCGAACAGTCCGATCGCGCCTCGCATCGACCTGAACCCGTACGCCACACTCGACCGCACGCGCGGCGCTCCTGTACTGACAAGCTGTGCCTGTGCAACATCGAACCACATACGTATCCAGAGAAGTGCGAGAGCTTCGATCAACAGCACCGCACTTTGGACTATGAAGGCTCTGCTTCCTTCCGCCTTCAGCGCAGCCTGCAAAGCTGCTCGGAATGCATAAAACACGCCGGCTACGAGCGCCGTAATCACCGCAATGAGAACCGCAATGCGAACCATCTTCCAGAAGTTCTCCCCGCAGGCAGCGTAAAACCGACCGCGATCGATGGGCTCCGCCGCGAGATATTGCGTGATGATTCCGCCGGTAAGAAACAGCTGAAGAACCACGAAGATTCCAGAGAACACCAGCCCTAAAGGAGCCTGCGACGCCGGGGCTATCTCGGGCTTGTTGATGAGCTCAAGGAATGTGCCAAGATCGAAGCCACGCAGCAATTGTTCCGAAATGAGACTAGGGCCAGTAACAGCTCCAATCCGGGACGACAGTCCAAACGCGGCAAACCAGCCAAGTACAAGATTCGCGACGAAGAGAACAACGATGTGCCGTCGCGCTCTGAGCAACCGCTGTCCGCCATCAACCACGAGCGTTCCACTGACCATCACGCCAGCCACCCGAGTACCTGTGCCATCACCTGCCAGAAGGTCATCCAATAATTGCTCAGCTTGCGACGCGCGCTTCCGTCGGGATGAGCAAGGCGGCTGTTGTTGAAGAAATCCACATCCAGCCAGACTTTGTGTTCGGGATCGATCTCTGCGGAAACCAATTTGGCTTTCTTGTCGTAGCTGAATCGTGTCCAGCGATCTTTGCCGTCCCAGTGTTCGCGTAGATGTGAGCCGTCGTCGAATTTGATCTCCACTTCGACTGGAAACACGAACTCTCCTTTGCGGTGGACCATGACCTCGCTGTGATAGTCCCTGCTGCTGTCACCATTCTCTTCGTACCATTTGCCGGGCCAGGACTCGGCGCTTGAAATTTCGTAATCCAGGACCTCAGTGCCATAGATGGCCTGTTTGAAATACCAATCCAGATCTCGTCCAGAGACCTCTTCGATGGTCCTCAGAAAATCCGGTCCGCTTGGATGCGTGAAGCGATAGCGTTGGAACCACGTGCGCAGCGCACGCTGCAGCGTGTCCTCGCCAATCAGGCTTTCAAGCGTCAGCAGAGCGCAATCGGTCTTTCCATAAGTGATCTGGCCGTATGAACGGTCACTGGCAAACTGATAGGCATAGCGCGCGATTGGATCGAACGTCGGATTTCGCTCATAAGAAAAATGTTGTTCCTCGGCATCGCCCCAGGTGATCCGCTTTCCGTTTACGAGGCTGCGATCCGCGCCGTACAAAGCATTCATGACCTTGCTTTCGGTGTAGGTGTTGATGCCTTCATCGAGCCATGCTTCTTCGAACTCGTTTGTGGCCACCATGGCGTACCAGTATTGGTGTCCGAACTCGTGCACCACTACTACTTCAGGTACCAGAAAGCTTTTGGGAATAAACCACTCGGTGTCTGCCGTGATGAGTGTCGGATATTCCATGCCACCGGCGCGGAAGGTCGCTGGATCAACGATCGTGAGCTGTTGGTATGGATATGGGCCATACCATCTGTCGAATAGCTCCATGGTGCGCTTGGCAATCGCGTTGTACCGTGAACCTTGCTTGGCATTTTCAGGCTGCATCAGCGTGCGAATATGGACCGGGCCTGCGCTCCCAGTGAATGTATCTTCGAATACCTTGTATCGCGCATCCGCGGTCCAGGCGAAATCGTGAACATCTTCTGCATGGAAGCGCAGCTTTTTCGTGCCGTTCGGATTGTTCGCGCTCGAGGTTTGTAGCCCCGTAGCACCGACGATCTGATCCTGTGGCAGCGTCAGCTTTACGTCGAACACTCCAAAGTCAGCGAAGAACTCGGTCGTATCGTGAAACTGGTGGCAGTTCCACGCGCCATGCCACCAGACGCCAATTTTGGGAAACCACTGCGCACCCATGGTGAAGGTCCCTTTGTAGCCGGTTCGAGCTACCACTTCGGGAAACTTGTCATGGAATTGGGTGCGGAACTCGACCGATTCTCCCGGAGCAATAGGTCGTGAAAGCTGGACCTGCATCACGGTTCGATCGTTGGGATTGCGATCATCGGGCGAAACGAATTGCAGCCGCGAAGTCAGATCCCCTTGTCCAACGACTTCGAACTTCCTGATGTCAATCGCGCCCTGGTAACTCGATTTCCATTCCTCATCGGGGAAATCACGGTGCGCCTCCCGGCTGAAGGTAGAGTTCGCCTGAAAGCCGTTCAAGTAGAGGTGAAAGGGAAAGATCGACAACGGCTGACCGGTGAGGTTCTTATAAGTCAGGATCTCAGTTGCATCGAGCGTGTGCGACTTCGGATCATAGTTTGCATCGATGTCGTAATGCACGATCCGATTCGACAGAGGTCGATTGCGTTGAGTGGTCTGCGCAACACAAGTATGAAACAGGAGCAGCAGCAAAATTGCCGATTTCATAGAACGTGGACATTCTACTCAGAAGCTCCAAACTGATGACGATCGGACCGATCGGCTCAGCTCGCCTTAACGCGAACGACGGGACGGGGAGGCTTCGTTGGTTCTGCTCGGCCGCGCTCCCTACGCTTGCGCGCCCGGCCGGGACGACTCCTCCTGCTTCATAACAGCTTCGCTGACAGCAGCGAGGTTTCGCAACACGGGAGCAAGCACGAGATATAGGATCCAGATCGCAAATGGGCCCACCAGGCACCACGCGATGAGTGCATGCCAGTCGCAGATCCAATATGTCTTTGCGGCTGCCCAGGCGCTGCGCTTGAATGATTCAAACAGAATGGTCAAGGACAAGGGCACATGTGGCGCGCCGAGAAGCGCTTCCCCGAGGCGAATGAATGGGATCAACAACGCGAGTTGCAGAGGATAGACGAAGTAGTTCACCAGCTGTATCGCCGGCAGGTTCAGACGAAACAGGATTGCGGCCAAGGTGCAGAGAATCGTGGTGCTGCCTAGGAGAGGAAACACTCCAAGGCAAATGCCGATGGCAAGACTCAGCGCGATCTTCTCTGGCGTGATTCCCTGTCGGAGGAGATTGATAACCGGCAAAACCAGTTTGCGATGGAAAAAGCTATTCTTCATCCGCGGCGGGCGACCATATTCGTAAGAGTTTCATCCGATTCAGCCAAAGCAAATGGGGGCAATACATAGAAGGATAGCGCTAGATTCCCAATCTCATAATCACTAGAAACCATGAGACCTGCACCTCATAGATATCTCTTTTAGCAGAGCATACGAAGAATCTGATGAATCCAAAGTACGCGCCCCAAAGATTTTTATCGGTTCAAAGGAGGGTGTCGACGCGAATCAGGAAGTCCAAAAACAAATGACTTGCATCCACTGCTACAGATAATTGTCACGATGAATATGACGATTGATTCGAAGAACAGCATGAGAAGAGTTCGTATCGATGGCTTTAAAGCACGGAGAACGTAGCTTGCTGGTCTCCGCGAAGGCGATTGGGTCCGGTGGCGTATGATGGCGTTAGTGATTGCCGCCTGTTTGCCTTAATCCCTAGTACACTCCGAAGCACTCCCCCACGAAACGCGGCCCCGCATGCAGTGTGAGGTCGAACAACTGAGCGCGCTTGAGAACTGCGCTAACGATGCGTCGTACGCCATTACGATCAGTTACCTCGGACGCCCGGCGCTTGCACTACACCTCTGCAAAGTTCACATTCTCGATACCTGGCACCTCGCGCAGCACGGTTCCGTTCCGGTTTACGGCAATGATGGCCACGTAAAGAGTGTTGCAGTGAAAAGGCTGTGAAGAAGAGCGGCGCTCAGCACTCGGCATTCAGCGTTCGGCCTTGAGACCTATGGTTGTTATAAAAGTATTATTTTCCTGGTTGTTCCGAGCATTACTTTTCGGGACAAGAGCTTCCTTCAGTTGCCCACCCCGTTAGCTGGCCGAACGCTGAACGCCGAGCGCCGAACGCTTGTTTCACTCCGCCAACGTGATCAGCTCAACATGGTCGATTGATCGTCCAAGAAACCTGCTGCCCAATTGCCGGAACTTCTCCACAGAATCTGTCGCGAAGAATCGCACGTGAGGTTTGCTGGAACTCGAGCTCCGACTGGAGAGAGACTTCGCTGCATCGTGAGCTGTAGATTGCGCTGAGTCCACCAGATGCACATCGCTTGGCAGTACTCGGCGAAGCAGCGGCTTGAGCAGTGGATAATGGGTACATCCTAGTACAAGGACGTCTGCATGGTTTCCGGTAGAGCGGCGTTGTTCACAGGCCAATTCTTCCAAATAGATTCTCGCCACCTGTTCCGTAACCGGATGATCGGTCCAGCCTTCCTCAACTAACGGCACGAGCAGAGGGCACGCCTTTTCGACCGCTTGAATGCTCAGCTTCTGCAGCTCCTTCTTGTAAGCGTGACTGGCCACGGTCGCGGCAGTGCCAATCACGGAGACATTCTTACTTTGCGTGATCTGCGAAGCAGCGCGCGCTCCTGGTTCGATCACGCCTAGAACCTCCACCGAAACGGCCGCGCGAATCTCACGCATGGCCAAAGCGCTGGCGGTATTACAGGCGATGACCAGATACTCAGCGCCGTGCTCTACGAGAAATTGCACGCTGGAGACCGCGTAGCGCGCGACCGTAGCTGCGGACTTCGAGCCGTAGGGCAAACGCGCTGTATCGCCCAGGTACAGGTAATCCGCTTGCGGAATTGCATTGAGCAATTCGCGTAACACCGTGAGGCCGCCGACTCCAGAGTCGAAGACACCGATCTTCATTGCAGTTGCGCGACTACCTTGTGTATTGCCGCCGTGCTGTAAGTGCTTTTGATATCCGCGTGGCCGGCGAGTGTCTCGCGCTCTTTGCCGTTGATGAGGATCTTCACCTGTTCCACTTGGGGAAGGTTGGTTGCCAGGGTGTCGATGAGCGACATGAGGGTGAAGTCTTCAACCATCACGCCTGAACGATGACCTTCTGCAAGCGCCTGGTTCAGGTCGATGACAGCGAGTTTCTTATTCACCATGAATACGCTGTTTACCCCTGAGCCGTCTGCTAATTCGTGTGGAGAAGGCTTACTGAGGTAATAACCGATCAGGGTCTCGAGCACACTCTTTGCGCGAGCGCTCGGTTCTGCAGGAACAACTGCGGAAACGTCCCGCGTCCGAAAGACGCCATCTTCGTCGTATGCGATCGTGAGCTTCACGATCTCGTTTGCGCCCGCCACCGGAGCCGTCATCGGACGCTGATCTGCACCGCGTCGCAGGCCCTCTTGCGTTCCAAGATGCAGCGCCAGGATGTAGATTCCGCTGCCGAAGATAGCGGCCAGCAGCAGCACCAGCGTGATCTGAACGTTGCGCGGGATCACTGTCCGCCTCCGAGGTTGGGCTTGCGCTGCGCTATCGCCTCAGCGAGAGCGTCGGCAACCTGATCCTCAGGGATCTTTATTCCTTTTGCGTCGACCGGCACCTCGACGGCAATCGCCGGTGCGGCGATCGAATGCAGAGGCTGAAGGAACGCAGGCTGAACCTGCACGCTCAGCTTGCGTTTGTTGATTGCACTTGCGGCGGCAGAAGCAAGAGAACTGCTCTCAGAGGAGAAGGCGCCCTGAGCGGATTGCCATAGCAGAAATGAATTTCGCTCAGATGCCGTTCCGGAGGATGCAGGAAGCGCCGCCGTATAGAGGCGTAGGGAATCTCCGGGCTCTGCGTGCAGACTAATGAACGCGGCGGGGTGAGCCAGGTTCGCGGCTACAACACGCTGGTCGAGCGTGAGATCCGCGTCCGAATCGCGCAGCATGCTGACTGCAATGTGCCGCGCTTGCAGCTCCTGACGCAGCTTTCGCGCTAAGGAAAGTGTTATCTCCTTCTCCGGCAGACTCGGAGTGATGCGAGCTCCTGTGTCGGTGCCGCCGTGTCCGGGATCGATCACGACCACAAAAGCCGGTATCTGCGGACGTCGCACGGGAGCTGGCACGGCGCCCGGGAGGGCGGGCTCACTCTGAATTGGGACTTGAACCGGCGGTTCCAGCTGTGACTGTGGCGGCGCAGCCGGAGGAGTCGAGGCTGTAGCCGCCGGAGCCGCCGGAGGCGCAGGAGCTGCGCTGATCAAGATCGTTCTACCGTTGTCGGCGAACTTCGCCAGTAAAGGCGCGCTGCCGTTGATCGTCAGTGTCGCCGTGCCATTCTTTTCCTCGTAGGCGGAGGAGCTGAAGAGCTTGTCATCGAGGCTTTGATATTCCGTAAATGAGACAACCGGATCACGCGTGAAAGACAGAATCAGCGCGTTTCCCTCGGAGTGTATGTTCGGGTTTATGGTTTCGGCGAAGTGCAAGGCGAGCGTGCTGGGTTCGCCTTTTCGGAGTTCTGAAGAAATCGCTGACGCCGTTCCTCCCAGAAACAGTCGTCGCGCGGCCTCGTGAAAGGTTACGTCGGTTCCTAATAAGGGAATTAGGATCGTGCCGATGCCGTGCATGGGCACCAGCAAGCGTCGATTTTCGCTTCGCGCCGGGCCAGCGAGGTTCGTCAGGTGACCGCGAATCCTGGCCACAGTGCTGCCTTCCTCGAATTCCACTTCAGCAAACTTGCCTGCAGTTTTGGGATCGGGCATGCGAAGCCGCCATCGCTTGCCTTCCACCGTCAATTGCGGCGCGGCCAAAGGCTCTACCAGCTCCAGTAGGCCGATATATTGCCGGCCGTCGAGAGTCATTATGGGAATGCTGTAGCGCGCCTGCGGTGCGTAAACGGAGAGCTTTTCCGGCTCCGCCGCCGAGAGAGGAAGCAGAAAGCAGAGCAATAGGCAATAAATGATAGGCAATATTCCACAATTCCTCACGCGACGTGTCTCGCATGAGCCGTGGCCGAGCAGATTTGGAGGCTGAACATCACCTGGCTTTTGCCGATTGCCTATTGCCCCAGTTCAACACCCGTTGTCGAGTGAATAAATCGTCAGTCCGCTGAGAAGTTTGGGATAAAAGTCAGTCGATTTCTGCGGCAAAACCTCGCCTGCAAAAGCGATTTCGCGTACCTGCTCGATCGAAACTGGACTCATAAGGAATGCGACATTCACCTCTGGATCGGACTTCACAGCGCGGAATGTCTCCTCAGCGCCGCGCAAATAACGAATGTGCTGCTGATTTGTCACTTGTTCATGGGAGATTCCCAGTGTGTTTTCGAGCAGAAGCGAATGCAGGTTCACGACGTCGAGCTTGCGCTGCCGGGCAGAAAACTCGCCCGGAATTTGCGCCTCGCTGCCTACCCTTGCAGCGAGAAGAAAACTTCCTTGTTTGGTCGCCGCAACAAATGAGACAGCGTTCTTGCCCGATTGTGCCAGCAAGCTTGCTGCTTTTGCGGCATCGAGTGCACCCAGTTCGCGCACGTCGTATAGCTCTTTTGCCTTTTTCACAAAGCTTGGAACATCAAAATTGGGCAATCCGAAGACCACGCGATGGGTAGGTAAGATCACTAATCCCGGCGAATCCATGTTCACAAACGCCATCATCACGCGATTTGCGTTGTCTTTCAGGCACTGATTTGACGCGTTTGCCGCTTCCTTGCGGAAATTCAAGGCCGTTTCGTAGCGATGATGACCGTCCGCAATGATCAATTTCCGGTCCGCCATCTCGGTTTTGACGATGTTCAAAGTGGCAGGATCGCTGATTCTGCGCAACCGGTGAAGCACTTTGTACTCGTCCGTAACCTCTTGCCACTCGTGATTTCCATCCTCAAAAAATAGCGAATCGATGGTCTGAGCCGGGTCGCTGTAGAGCATAAAGATCTGCCCAAAGTGCGCATGCGTGGCTCGCAGCAGGTTCAAGCGATCGCTTTTGGGCTTCGCTAACGTTTGTTCGTGGCGAAATACGACCTTTTCTGAGTAGTCATAGAGTGTTCCTGCGGCGATAAAACTCCTTCTTTCGACGCTCTCAGAGCTTCCGGGCACTACAAATCGCTGCGAATACGCGTAAATTGAGGGCGGATCTTGGGAAAAAATACCGGCTTTTCGCCAGTTTTTGAGGCATTCAGCGGCATCTGTATAGCGGTTCTTGTGCTCTGTTTCGTTGCCTTCAGGTCGTCCCAGGATGATTCTCACCAGGTTATAAGGGCTGGCTTTGTAGTAGCCGTCCTGCATTTGCGGAGTGATTTTGTCGTAAGGCTGGGTGACTACGTCGCCTAGGCGCACCTTTTCTGGGCTGTAACGGAGCGCAGGAAAAGCTGAAATCTGGGCCATCTCTCGGGTCGGTTGACCCTAAAACTCCTCACTCGTCAATTATGACAGTTGAATTTTATCAGTACGGCGAAAACAATCAGGCGAACTTCGGCGCGTGGATGACAGGTAACCATCTACGGAGAGAAGCACATCTTAAGTAATGAGAATTGCTCACTAACCCGAAGACAATTTGGCTTCGGGCCTATGGTACTATTCGCCTAAATATAGGGGTTGACCTTATGCCCGGGACCAGCGGGCCATCAGTTTCTGTTTCCCTGATCGGCAAGCGTTCGACCAATTGGCAGGCGCCTTCTGCCGCCGCGTCAACCTATAAAACCCTGCTGCATTTCACTTTTCTCGCACTACTTCTAGTTTTCGCGGCTGTAGCGTTTGCCCAAGGCACCGGCGATATCACGGATGTTCACATCGCTCCTCGCGCAAAGGCAGAGCCTGCGAGCGCAGTCGCAAGTCCAGATGTCGGTACACCCTCGATTGGTCTAAAGACGACGGATCGCCGTATCAAGGTCGATGTAAATCTTGTGCTTGTGCCCGTTACCGTCACGGATCCAATGAATCGTCTTGTAACGGGTCTTGAACGCGAGAACTTTCTGCTATCAGAAGGCAGTCAAGGACAGCAGATTCGCTCATTCTCCAGCGAAGACGCGCCTCTTTCTCTTGGGGTGATCTTCGATCTAAGCGGCAGCATGAGCAACAAGATCGAAAAGAGCAAGCAGGCTGTCGTGGAGTTCTTCAAGACCGCGAACCCCGAAGACGAATTCTTCATGATCGGCTTCTCGGATAAACCTGAACTTTTGGTGGATTTCACTAATTCGATCGAAGATATTCAGAGCCAGCTCGTGTTTGCAAATGCAAAGGGAAGAACGGCCCTTCTCGACGCGATCTACATGGGTATGAAGAAGATGAAGTCAGCGCATCACGAGAAGAAAGCGCTGCTCATCATCTCTGATGGCGGTGACAACCGCAGCCGATATACTGACAGCGAGATCAAGTCGTTGGTCAAAGAGGCCGATGTGGAGGTCTATGCCATCGGGTTATTTGACAACGGCGCTGCCACCCCGGAAGAGCGCTATGGGCCTTATCTTCTCAATGAAATAGCCGACGTCACCGGCGGACGCATGTTCCGCGTGGACGATGTGAATGAGCTGGCCGATGTTGCGACAAAGATTGGAGTAGAGCTGCGCAACCAATATGTGCTTGGTTACCGTCCAACCAATGCAGCTCACGATGGCAAGTGGCGCAAAATTAAAGTTAAGCTGAATGCACCGAAGGGTCTGCCGCCGCTCACCGTCCATGCTAAAACTGGATATTATGCCTCTACGGAATAAGCTGCCCTACGCGACAGCCCTGTTCCTGCTGGTTCTCTCTGCATCGCTGGCGATCCCGCAGCAGAGCCGGCCGGCTCAGCCTTCTGCCGCGCAGAATCAGGCTGCGCACCCTCAATCCAGTGCACCGAGTGGTGTGCACCGCGAGGGCACAGATAGCATCCTCGTCGATGCTGCGGGTATTCCGCTGGAAGACCAGTCCGGAAAGTCAATTTCTCAGGAAGCTGCGCTTGCTCCAGTGAATCCCTCCGTTGGATCCGAGACCGTAAATATCCCCAACCAGAAGAGTGGAGAAGTCACTAAAACAAAGAATGGTGGATTCCTCATTGGCGTTCAGGTGCAGGAAGTGGTGCTTCACGCGACAGTCGTTGATCAGCGCGCGCGTTTAGTAACGAACCTGAACAAGAACGATTTCACCGTGTATGAGGACGGCCAACCTCAGCAGATCACGCGTTTTACTCGCGAAGATATTCCCGTCTCACTCGGAATCCTCATCGACAACTCCGGCTCGATGCGGGACAAGCGCCAAGCGGTTAATACCGCTGCGCTGGATCTCGTAAAAGGCAGCAATCCCGAAGATGAAGTTTTCATCGTGAATTTCAGTGATGAAGCCATCATCGACACTGACCTGACAAGTGACGTTGCAAAGATGCAGGAAGGCCTGCAGCAAGTGGATTCCCGAGGTGGAACTGCACTTTACGATGCGGTTGTTGCCTCCGCCGATTACCTCGCGAAGAAGGGACGTCGTGAAAAGAAGGTTCTGCTCGTAGTCACCGACGGTGAAGACAACGCGAGCACAGATACGCTCGAACAAGCCGTACGCCGGGTACAGGATGACAGCGGACCCGTGGTTTACACCATCGGAATTCTAGGCGGTGAGCGTGAGAAACGCGCGAGACGCGCACTCGATTCGCTGGCGCAGCATACTGGTGGCGTCTCCTTCTTTCCCAAAGATCTCGGCGAAGTCGACCAGATCGCGCGCGCTGTCGCCCGCGATATCCGCAATCAATATTCCATCTACTACCGTCCAACCCGTCCTCAAGAGCAGGGAGGATTCCGCCAGGTGAAGGTCGATGCCCATGCTCCCGGTTACGGTCGCCTGCAAGTTCGCACGCGCAGTGGCTACTACGCCGGACAGCAGACACGGGCTTCGAAGTAGGACCCGTTCACAACTCTCGGTTGCGCTAAGATGAAACCAGATGAGCACAACTGAGGCCGTCCACCTGCGTGTAGCGGAAAATATCACTGAGCTCGTCGGCGAAACGCCCATGTTGCATTTGCGGCGAATGGCCCCGCCCGGCGGCGCCGATATCTACGCGAAACTCGAATACCTGAACCCCGGTGGCAGTGTGAAAGATCGTGCCGCCATCGGCATGATCTCGCGCGCCGAACGTGAAGGCAGGTTGCGCCCAGGTAGCACGATCATCGAAGCCACGGCGGGAAACACTGGCATTGGGCTTGCCCTCATCGGTGTGAACAAGGGATATCGAGTTATCGTCTGCGTTCCCGAGCGATTCTCAGAAGAAAAGATGAAAGTGATGGCGGCGCTTGGGGCCGAAGTGATTCGCACGCCGGACGCGGCAGGCATGCAAGGAGCCATCGCCACGGCGCGCGAGATCGCCGCAAAGATCCCGGACTCGTTCATCGCTCTGCAGTTTGAAAACGAGGCTAATCCTGCGTTCCATTATGAAACCACCGCGCTGGAGATTTATGAGCAGATGCAGGGCCAGATCGACGCAGTCGTGATCGGGGTCGGCACTGGAGGAACGTTTTCCGGTGTCTCACGCTTCATGAAGCAGAAAAATTCCAGGATTCAGACTGTCGCTGTCGAGACGCAGGGGTCGATCCTGCAAGGTAATCCCCCCGGTCCGCATAAAGTAGAAGGCATCGGCGTGAGCTTCATTCCTAAGACCTTCGACCGTAAGGTCTGCGACGCCATCATCATGGTCTGCGATGATGATGCCTTCGCGACGGTACGCGACCTCGCGAGCAAGGAAGGTGTTTTGGGCGGTTCGAGCTCAGGAGCAAACGTCTTTGCAGCCATGCAGATCGCTAAGCAGCTCGGCAAGGGCAAGCGCGTGGTGACCGTAATCCCCGACGCCGCAGAGCGATACCTCTCGAAGAACATCTTCGATGGCGGAATTTGAACACTGAGGACACAGAGGAAACAGAGGGAAGGTCAACGGCTCGAACACAGATTGAACGGATACGATGGATCGGACAGATGAAACATGAATCTGTGTTTCGTCGGTTGATGACCGCTGCGGTTTTGCAGTG
This sequence comes from Acidobacteriota bacterium, assembly GCA_003225175.1. Taxonomy (NCBI): domain Bacteria; kingdom Pseudomonadati; phylum Acidobacteriota; species Acidobacteriota bacterium. Next base: position 111,746 of record QIBA01000037.1, on the reverse strand, counting down.
GAATCACTGCAATCCGCCGATCAATTGATTACGAAACCGCCCAGATCTGGATCTGTAAATCGTTAGATCCTTTGAATTCGTGTTCGTCCCGTTGAGTTTCCTCTGAGACTTCCATGTGCTCCGTGTTCGTTCATTCTTGCCTGCTATTCTGAAACCCGATGAGCAAAAACCAGAATCCCAACCGCGGTTTCGCTACCCGCGCCATCCACGTTGGACAAGAACCCGATCCTTCCACTGGCGCTGTCACGGTTCCAATCTTCGCTACTTCTACTTATGTTCAAGAAGAGATCGGCAAGAACAAAGGATACGAATACGCGCGCGTGTCCAATCCGACGCGCACGCGGCTGGAAGAAAACCTGGCAGCGCTCGAACGGGGAACTTCTGCGCACGTCTTCGCCAGCGGGATGGCGGCGATCACCGCAATGCTTACGATGATGAAGACGGGTGACCACATCGTTTGTGGTTCAAATGTCTATGGCGGCGTGCCGCGGCTCTTCAATCAGGTATTGGCTAATTATGGCCTCGAGTTCACCTATGTGGATACGTCCAACACGAAGGCTGTTGAAAAGGCGATTCGGCGCAACACCAAACTTGTACACATCGAGACTCCTACAAATCCTCTGATGACCGTTACCGACATCGCAGCGGTTGCGAACATCGCGCATGCTCATGGCGCCGAACTGTCAGTGGATAATACGTTCATGTCGCCCTACTTCCAGAAGCCAATCGCGCTGGGCGCAGATATCGTGATGCACTCCACCACGAAGTTCCTCAATGGACACAGCGATGGACTTGGTGGTGTGCTCGTCTGCACGAAACCAAAACACAGAGAGACATTTGCGTTTGTTCAAAAGTGTACTGGAGGGATTCTTTCTCCCTTCGAGTGCTGGCTGGTGTTGCGCGGCGTGAAGACGCTTGCTGTGCGGATGGACCAGCACGATCGCAGCGGCAGGGAAGTGGCTGGGTTCCTGAATCGGCACAAGAAGGTGAAGAAAGTTTTCTATCCTGGACTGCCAGATCATCCGCAGCACGAGCTGGCCAAGAAGCAGATGACAGGCTTCGGGGCTATGATCACTTTTGAGACCGGCTCATTTCAGAACGCGCAGAATATGCTGCGTAAGGTGCGCGTCTGCTCGCTGGGCGAATCGCTGGGTGGAGTGGAGACACTGATCTCGCATCCCGCGACGATGACTCACGCAGCTCTGGGCGAAAAAGGACGTGCGGAGATCGGTCTTTCAGATGGTATGGTGCGCATTTCAGTTGGAATCGAGGATGTCGAAGACATCGTGGCTGATCTAGATCAGGCGTTGAACGCGATCTGAGCTCGAATGTGAGGAGGGTTAAATGACAGGGGCCTCCGCAAGCGGAGGCCTTTGGTTGTTGTGGTGAAAGTTATCCGTGCTTGTGCTTATTGTGCTTGTCCTTATAAATCTCTTTCGACATGTGGTTCTGCTGCCGGTTGAGTTTTGCGCGGTCTGCGGCCGTTAGCTTGCCACCGTTCTCTTTGCGCATCTCACGCTCTTCTTTCTTGAGAGCATGCTCTCGTTTTTCGAGATGTTTCGCTTCGCTCTTGGTGAGCTCGCCGCTCTTTACGCCTTGGCGAATGCGGGCCTGTTGATCGTGCTTACGTTGCTGGATGGTAAGTGGTTTCTTGGTTGTGGACGGGGTGTCACCAAATGCTGTGGCGGTGAGCAGTCCTGTGATTGCAATCGCAATGAGCTTGTTTTTCATGGAATTTATCGCCTCTTCCTCTCCTCTCGGTTTGCCCGAGTGGCGCTTCTTTCCCGGGTTCTGACAGGCTAGTTATGCCAGAGTCATGGCTGGTTCGGTGGGTCCGACTCAGAAGAGGCAATTACCAAGGTGCATGTAGCAGGCAGCACGAAAGGAAGCTTCTAGCTCCTGAGCGGCTAAGCTGCTGAGCATTAGAGCAAAACGAAAATCAGAACCTCGCATCCACAGATCTAACGCATGGACGGATTCGGGAAGGGATTTCTGAAGTCGCTCTCCGCGAACACCGTTTAGCGGCGGAGTGATTGTCGTCCGGCGTGCCTTAACGTGAGGATGGTTTGTCCCGCGATTTAGTCCCGCTCCTTTGTTTCGGGATGCGTTTCTTGCATCTAGCAGTTGTTGTTTAGCTTACAAGCACAGAAGCTATCAGCTTAGAAGCTTCTCCGCGTGATACCTTTCACCTCGATGTCCACCGCTAAGAAAGGCCTCTTTAACCAACGCATCTGGCTTGCGACGGTGCTGGTTTTGACGGCCCTCGCTCTCATTTTTGTTCTGATATCGCATGCCCGCCCGTTACCGGAAGCATTGCTCCGCAGCACTCGCTGCGCGCTCGTTGGAGCACTGCTGATCTACGCGTCCCTGCGTCGGTCTCTCATGACTTGGATCTTTGCCTCCATGGTGATCGGCGGCATTTTTGGCCATGAGTTTCCTCGACAGGCAATCGCACTGCAGGTCATCACACAGATTTTTTTGCGATTGATTAAAGCCATCATTGCCCCACTGATTTTCAGCACGCTGGTCGTCGGCATCGCCGGGCACTCAGATCTCAAGCAGGTCGGACGCATGGGGCTGAAGGCACTCATCTACTTTGAGGTAATTACAACGCTGGCGCTCATAATCGGCCTGAGCGCAATCAACATCACCAAAGCCGGCGTGGGAGTTCGCGTTCCATCCGATCAAGTGGCAACTGTGACAGTTCCGCAGAAGCAAACGCCGAGCGATCTGATCCTGCACGTTTTTCCGGAGAATATCGCGAAGTCAGTGGCTGAAGGACAGGTGCTCCAAGTGGTCGTCTTCGCCCTGATATTTGGACTGGCTTTGGGAATGCTTCCCGAAATAAAACGCCGACCGCTGCTGACATTTTTTGAGAGCCTTTCCGAGACGATGTTTAAGTTCACGAACATCGTGATGTATCTGGCGGCTCCAGCGGTGGGGGCCGCGATTGCTTATACGATTGGACAACTCGGCGTCGGCGTGCTCTCGAATTTACTCAAACTTCTGAGCACGTTGTATTTGGCATTGATCGCATTCATTGTCTTCGTACTGCTGCCGGTGGCGCTGATTGCACGCGTTCCGCTGCGTCGTTTCTTGCATGCGGTTGCAGAGCCGGCGACCATCGCGTTTGCGACCAGCACGTCGGAGGCAGCACTCCCACGGGCGATGGAAGCAATGGAAGCGATCGGCGTACCTCGCCAGATCGTCGCCTTTGTGATTCCCACGGGTTATAGCTTCAACCTCGACGGCAGCACGCTTTATCTTTCTCTAGCGGCAATCTTCGTATCGCAAGCTGCCAATCATCCGCTCTCGCTGGCCGAGCAAATACTCCTGGTTGTGACGCTGATGCTAACGAGCAAGGGCGTTGCCGGTGTTCCACGCGCAAGCCTGGTGATCCTCATGGCAACGCTCAGCAGCTTCAACCTGCCAGTGTGGCCCGTATACATCATTCTCGGCATTGATGCGCTTATGGACATGGCCCGAACGTCGGTGAACGTCGTCGGCAATTGTCTGGCTAGCGTTGTAATCGCGAAATGGGAAGGCGAGTTTGGGAAAGAAATGCCGTCTGAGGTCGTGGTCGAGGCGCTGATAGAGTAGGTCAATACCTTGCGCGTTAGCGGAGGAGTGAAACGTCTTCAACACTGCTAAATATTCAAGCAGCCGCTACCGCGGACGGGTACTGCGTCGGATATGCCATCCGCACCAGCATTCGCTGAGCAAACGGTGAATACACGGCAAGCACGAATAGCGCGAAAGCAAACCCGAGTCCGATTTTGGGAACCATAAAGATCGCCATCGCTGACCAGACCTCATCGATCAGCAGCAAAAAGGGAAAAATTCTTCGAAACTTCTGCCCTAAGAACTGATAGTCGAAGACCAGGCCAGAACACAGGTAGAAGCGCAACGGCAACCCTAATGCAGACCAAACGATAATCAGCGAAGTGATTGTAAACGATTGGGTCGGCCCAAAACTGAAGCGAGCCAGCATCCTCACCCAGATAAGATAGTGAAGTGCGCTGACGTAAGAAACTAAATACGCGCCTTCGATAAGCAGCAAAAGTCCGCGAGCCGCCGGGCGTGGCGCTGTAGGTAGATCTCCGTCAGGTACCTTCGAGGCGGGCGGTGGGGACGGCAGAGGCGCAGTATGTTTGCCCTCTGTCTGGGACTCCGGAGCCGCTTCGGTCATTCCGGAATGGTTAATGGGCCCGATGAAACGGTAACCCCGCCGCGGCAGCGTTTCTATGAATCGTGGATTGTTCGCCGAATCGCCAAGCGCCTCGCGTACCTTGTTGACAGCAGTATTTAATCCATGCTCGAAGTCGACAAACGTATCTGCCGCCCACAAGCTCTGCCGCAACTCTTCGCGCGTGACCACCTCTCCCGCACGCTGCAGCAGCGCGGCCAGGACTTGAAAAGGTTTGTCCTGCAGCTTGAGACGGTGCCCCTGCCGCCGAAGTTCTCCGCTGCGCAGATCAGCTTCGTACTCTGCAAAACGAATAACGCTGGACCGCTGATACATTTTTGGGAGGATAGCACCCGGAACAGTGCGGGCGGCGGTAGCCGCCGAGTGCGTCAATGTTGGATGTAGGACTCTGTCGTTGCGGCTAGCGTCTGGGGACACTTGCCCAGCGGCTTACCGCCGCCCGCCCTGCCGAGCACCTCAAAAAAGCCATTGACATCCAACCACTTCGGCGTAGGATGTGGTCCAAAGTGGTTGAAAGTGGTCGAACCAGTAGAATTGATGGTCAAAGTGGTCGAGAGTGGCAGCGGATGCGAATGCGATTCATTAATCCGGCGAACCACAGAAAAATAACCTCTAAGACCCGATTCTTCGCTGCTTCAGCCTCCTTCGCGCTTCTGGCGATAGCCAGCCAAGGCCAGACGGTCAATCAATGTTTCGTGGCAATCACCCAACCCGCATGGACGAAAAGGGACGGCTCAAGGTGCCTGCCGAGTTCAAGCGCACTATCGACGAGAGCTATGGTGGCGGGCAATTTTACATCACCAGTCGCGATGGGAAGGTTGCCGAGATTTATCCCTTTGAGGAGTGGCAGCGGATCGAAGAGAAGCTGGCAAAGGTGTCGAACTTCAATCCAGCCAAGAAGAAGTTCCTGGATCGAGTGAATTACTACGGCCAAATGGTGGAGATCGATAACCAGGGAAGATTGCTGATTCCGCAGTTGCTGCGCGAGTCAGCGGACGTGAAAGGGGAAGTGCTGGTCTTCGGGAATCTGACTTACTTGGAAGTGCGGAACGCAGAACTCTTCCGCAAGCACCTCGAAGACAATCCGATCACGCCAGAGGATGAGAAGACGCTCGCTGATCTGGGCATCTAGCGGTGGAAGACAACAAGGCCTCCCAGGAGGCCGAACATGGCGAGGATAGTGGAAGGCAACGTCATGTTCCAGTTCTTTTAGAAGAAGCGATCCATTTTCTGAACGTGCGGCGCGGCGGCACCTATATCGACGCGACCCTCGGGCTTGGCGGCCACTCCTACGAACTCGCAAAGCGCCTCGGCCCACAGGGTCATTTGATTGGCTTCGATAAGGATCCGAAGGCGCTGGAGCTGGCGCGCAAGCGCCTCGGGGACCTCACAGCCGAACTTGGCGGCGAGGCTCCCGGAATCACGCTGATCAACCAATCGTATGCGGAAGTTGGGCAGCGAATCGCGGCGACAAGCGCAGACGGTCTGCTGGCCGACCTGGGAATCAGCTCCTTGCAGCTTTCCGACGCAGCACGCGGATTCAGTTTTCAGGCGGAAGGGCCGCTCGACATGCGCATGAACCCGCGCAGCGAACGTACCGCCGATCAAGTGGTAAACCACCTCGACGAGAGAACTCTCGCCGATGTGATTTACGAATTCGGTGAGGAAAGGAGGTCGCGGAGAATCGCCAGAGCCATTGTCCGGGCACGGCCGATACGATCCACAGCTCACTTAGCTCAGATTGTTGCGGCCGCGCTCCCGGCAATGAAACATAAGCGCATTCATCCAGCGACAACAACTTTCCAGGCAATCCGAATCTTCGTAAACCGCGAGCTTGAGGACCTGAGGAGTTTGCTTGAGACGGCTCCTCAGGTTCTCCTCCCTTCGACCGGGAGGCTGGTGGTGATTAGCTTTCATTCGCTGGAAGATCGCATGGTGAAAGATGCGATGCGCGAGGGAGCAAAGAACGGCGTCTATCGGCTGCTGACGAAAAAGCCGGTGACAGCTTCAGAAGCGGAAGTGGATCGCAACCCGCGAGCGCGCAGCGCGAAGTTGCGTGCCGCGGAGAAGGTTTAGAGGTTTAGGGAAGGGCATCGGCTTTAGCCGTGCCGCAAGTAATCCGAAATGAAACTTGGGCTTTAGCCCCGAAGAATTTTGGGTATCCCAAGGAGGTTGGCCGGGCAGCATCGTCCTACCGGATGGACTTAAGGGCGAAAGAAGGAATCCACAGCACACCTACCTCATCGAGCGGTGCTGTCCCGGTTAAACAAGTTTAGAAGTTGGGCAAGTGAATAAAAGGAGGTCGACGATGTACACAGGGAGACTGATTGACGAGCTGATCCAAAGCGTGCAGCGCGCCGAGGTTGAAGCGCACATCAACCGCGAAGAAGAACTCATTGAGCAGTTCCTTCACCATGCTCAGCTACACGACGCTTCCTATATTCACGTCCATGCTGGAGTAGCGTAAATGGCAACCCAGGCAATCACGGGCGGCTATCGCATGTGGCAGCCGGTTGGCCCGGCTCGGCGATCGACGCGCAAATGGGGCGGAGTTACGCCCGAGATCTACTTCAATAAGGCCATCGACAATTCGCGTCTCGTGAAAGTTGCGGATCCAAAGCGAGCGCGCGAAGTGGCCATGTTCTCGGTCTCGCTTGCCGTGCTGTTTCTCTTCACGATGATTTACGCGTGGCAGCACCTCAGCTCGATCGAGTGCGGCTACAAGATCGAAGCGCAGAAAATTGAGCGCGATGGCCTGCTTGAGCAGAACCGTGCATTGCGTCTGCAGGAGGCATCATTGCGCGATCCTGAGCGTATTGAACAACTCGCAGCCAGAATGGGATTGGTGGCTCCACAGGCGGGTCAAGTCATGCACCTCGAAGCGACCATTGATCCAACAGCTCCGGTGATGGCGCGGGCATCCGGCATTCAGGTTGTTGAGAGCAATTGGCAGTAACTCAGGCAATCACGCAATAAGCAACAGGCGAAAACCCGGACCTTGCATTCTTAGCCTACTGCCTACTGCTTAGCAGTTCAATTTTCGCGGGATTTGACCCGCGGCTTTGTGGTGGCCCTGGAGAACCAACCGGGCCGCCACTCACGTTTGTGAGGGCAATAGCGATAAGGCAGGTCTTCAGTTGGCCTGTTACCTATCTCCTACCGCTTATTGCGTTGCCCTGGTGACCACGGCATGACTGCAACCGCAAAGAATGAAGGCCGTCTCCGACTGTCGCTCTTTGCGGCATTTTTTTGTCTGTGGATTCTCGCCATCTGCGGGCGCCTACTTTGGTTACAAGTCCTTGACTACGGGTTCCTGACGCAAAAAGCGGTCCGCCAGCAGCAACGAAGCATCGAAGTCTCTCCCCCGCGGGGCATCATTTACGACCGGAAGGGACGCGAGCTGGCAATGAGCATCCAGGTGGACTCCGTCTTCGCAGTTCCCTCCGAAATTCCCGATCAGGCGAGCACGGCAAGGTTGCTGGCGCACATTCTCAAAGCTGATCCCAAGGAGATGCTGGCGAAGCTCGAGTCGTCGCGCTCGTTCACATGGATCGCGCGCAAGCTCGACAATAACGTCTCAGCACGACTTCGCGCGCTGAACCTGAAGGGGATTTACTTCGAGAAAGAACCGAAGCGCTTTTATCCAAAGAATGAGTTGGCCGCACAGGTAATCGGGTACGTAGGGATGGACGATGATGGCCTGGCGGGGATCGAGCGCTCATTCAATCAACGCCTGAGCGGACGTCCTGGGAAAATGCTTATCTCGATGGATGCCCGCCATCGCTGGTTCGGACGTGTAGAGAAGAATCCGGAGTCAGGCCAGAACCTCGTTTTAACCATCGACGAGGACATCCAGCACATCGCCGAGAAGGAGCTTGAGGCAGCGATGGAAAAGACCCACGCTGAAGCCGGCACTGTCGTAATTCAGAATCCCAAAACAGGAGAGATCCTGGCGCTTGCCAATCGTCCTACGTTTAATCCAAATAACTCGCGAGGACTCGATCTCAAATCCCTCAAGAATCGCGCTGTAAGCGATATTTACGAGCCGGGTTCGACGTTCAAGATGGTAACGATTGCCGCGGCTCTGGAAGAGAAGATCACCAATCCCAATGAAGTATTTGACTGCCAGATGGGATCAATCATTGTCGGTGGGGTTCGTATTCACGATTGGAAACCTTACAGCCTTCTTACCGTCAGTGAGATTCTCGAACGCTCTAGCGACGTAGGCGCCATCAAAATCGCTATGCGCTTGGGTGAGGACCGCATGTACAAGTACATCCGCGGCTTTGGCTTTGGCTCCCAAACCGGGATTGAACTTTCCGGCGAAACCCGTGGCATTACGAAGCCTGTGAGCCGTTGGTCGAAGATGAGCATCGGCGCGATCTCGATGGGACAGGAGATCGGCGTCTCGCCATTGCAGTTGGTCTCGATGACTTCAAGCATTGCGAACGATGGGATCTGGACGCCGCCTCGCATCGTTGCCGGAAGCACTCCTGTCTGGCAGGGACCCACAGGACCACCACAAACGGTGGTCTTTCGACCCGGTCAGCAACACAGGGTTATTTCCTCTTTCGCGGCCGCTCAGATGAAGCGAATGCTGGAGGGAGTGGTGCTGCAGGGCACAGGAAAGAAGGCTATCCTGGACGGGTACACTTCCGCTGGAAAAACGGGCACGGCACAGAAGATCAATCCAGTCACCCATCGCTATGATCGTGTGCAGCATATCGCTTCGTTTTCCGGCTTTGCGCCAGTAAACAATCCGGCGATTACGGTCACGGTAATCCTTGATTCACCGGTTGGCGCGCATCACGGAGGAGACGTGGCAGCGCCAATTTTCAATCGCATTGCCCAGCAGGTACTCGAGTATCTCGATGTTCCACACGATATCGAGGTAAGGAATCCGCAGCGCATGCTGCTTCGCGCCAAAGCTAAACCCGAAGAAGAAATGGAAGGCTCGCCAGACCACGTGGGCGAGGAGGTCGCGGACAATGATAATCAGCAGGATGAAGGCGCTACTGTCGCATTTGCGACGCCGAGCTATGGAGTCATTCCTGCTGCGTATAGTTCCGCAACCACGGTTGCAATGCAGCCCAGCGCAACGAATGACGCTGATTCAAGCAGGGCAGACGCTTCTCCGGCTGCACTGCCGAAGACCGGGACGGTTGTGCTCGATGTCGAATCCACACGAACGGTCCCTTCATTTGTTGGCAAGCCAGTGCGCACAGTGATTGAAGAAAGCGAAAAGGCAGGACTGGAAGTCGATATCTTCGGCTCCGGCGTGGCACGCCAGCAGAATCCTCCGCCAGGAGCGCGCCTGCCCATTGGCGGGCACGTGACAGTGCAATTTGCGCGCTAGACCTTTGATTTTTTCTAGGTCTTTACCTCATTAATCAATGGAATCTACCCCACTATAATCGCCTCAAATGAAGTTCCGAGAAATCATGCGCGATGTCGAGGCGGTCTCAATCGTCGGCGATGCCGATATTCAAGGTGTCGCCTACGACTCGCGCAAAGTTCGTCCCGGATTCCTGTTTGTCGCCATGCGCGGGGAAGTCAACGATGGCAATCGGTTCACTGAAGCCGCGGTTCGTGCAGGCGCTGTCGCAATTGTTTCGGAGTCGAAGGATGCGACTCCGCATGCTGGCATCGCGCTTGCCAGGGTGGCACACGCACGCAAGGCACTGGCGCGAATTAGCTCCAACTTCTATGGCCGACCCGCAGAAAAGTTGAAGCTGACTGGAGTGACAGGCACGAATGGTAAAACCACGACAACCTTCGTCGCCGAGCACATTTTGCGGAGCGCCGGGAAATCCGTGGCGATGATCGGAACGATCGAGTATCACGTTGCGGGTCGGGTCATCCCTGCGCTTCACACGACACCGGAGTCCTTGGAATTGAACGAGATGTTCGACGAAGCTGTGCGGTCCAGTGCCGGCGAAGGGGTCATGGAAGTCTCGTCGCACGCCCTGGAGCAAGCGCGCGTCTACGGACTTCACTTCGACGTCGCAGTGTTTACGAACCTGACACGAGATCATCTCGACTATCACCGCACCATGGAGGCGTACTCCGCCTCAAAGCGAAAACTATTTGAGTCGAATAGCAGTGCTCCACCTCGGGTAGCGGTCATCAATGGGGACGACCTGTTTGGCCGCACGCTTTATGAAACCGCGAAGTGCAGCGGTTCTGAACTCGTCAGCTATGGTCTCAACCCCGCCTGCAATGTGACGGCAGAAAACATCGAGTATCTACCTACTGGAACTCGCTTTCGTCTGCGGCTTGAAGGAAAGTGCGTCACGTGTGAATCGCGACTGCTTGGCGAGATCAATGTCTACAACGTCTTGGCCGCGGCTTCTGCGGCGTTCGCTCGTGGATGTACCCTCGAGCAGATTCGCAACGCTACTGCCTCGTTCCAGCGAGTGCCGGGCCGATTTGAGCTTATTGATTGTGGACAGCCTTTTATCGTCGTGGTTGACTATGCGCACACCGACGATGCCCTGCGCAATCTTGCACGCATTGCGCGTCAGCTGCGCGATAAGCAGAAGACACGAGGCCGGATCATCACACTCTTCGGCTGCGGCGGCGATCGCGATCGCACGAAGCGTCCCCTGATGGGACGTGCGGCGGGAGAGGGCAGCGATTTTGTCGTGCTTACGTCCGACAATCCTCGCAGCGAGGATCCACAAGCCATAATTGCCGACGCTCTGCCGGGGCTGTTGCAAACCGGAACTCTGCACGCGGTCGAGCCCGACCGCCGCAAGGCGATCGCGCTTGCCATCAGCGAAGCCCGGGAAGGCGACATAGTTCTGCTCGCCGGAAAGGGTCACGAGAAATATCAGATCACGCGCGAAGGCACCTTCCCTTTCGAAGAGGTGCAGATCGCCAAAGAGAACCTGATCAATCAAGGCTACAAGACGCTCGTTCGTCAAGGAGCGCCGGTCGCATGAAGTTGCCTTTGTGGCGGGTTGCAGAGTTCATCGAAGCTTCCCGCAAATTCGATAGCGAGCAGGTGGCTTCCGGCTATTCGATCGACTCTCGCACAATTCAACCGGGAGATCTATTTTTCGCGGTCAAAGGCGAACGGCTCGACGGTCATGACTTCGCCGCCGGGGCGCTCAAGTCCGGCGCGGTTGCTGCTGTGATCGCGCAAGATCAAGCTCAGCGCTTTGCCGGCGAATCGAGAATCCTCATCGTGAATGACACGCTTGCTGCGCTTCAGCGTTTGGGAGCCGCAGTTCGAAGGCTTTGGGGCAAGCGCCTGATCGGTGTCACTGGATCAGCCGGGAAGACCACGACAAAAGATGTCATCGCGCATCTGCTCACCTCGCGTTTTCGGGTTCTTAAATCCCTGGGCAATCTCAACAACCATTTCGGATTGCCGCTACAACTTCTGAGGCTTGAATCAGAGCATGACATCGCAGTCATCGAGATGGGCATGTCACACACCGGGGAGATCGCCGCGCTGTGTGAAATCGCCAAGCCGGAGTGGGGTGTGATCACATCCGTCGCTCCCGTTCATCTCGAATTCTTCCCAGAAGGAATCGCCGGCATCGCCCGTGCCAAGTACGAGCTGATCGCCGCCCTGCCATCTGGGGGCATGGCCATTCTGAATGCTGATGATCCTTACGTCTCGCAATTTGGGCGCGATTTTCATGGAAAAGTGATTTTGTTTGGGATTGAACATCCCGCTGATGTTTGCGCAAAGCGGATTGAAGATCTTGGTCCTGGCGGATCGCGCTTTCAACTGGCGGCCAGCGGCGTGAACACTGTGCTGGAGTTGCCGCTGCTCGGTCGTCATAACGTCATGAATGCCTTGGCCGGGATCGCCGTCGCGCTGGAGGCTGGTATCACGCCAACGGAAGTAGCAGCCTCACTGGTGTCGCTCAAAGCTCCGGACAAGCGCGGACAGGTTACGGAGATCGCCGGTGCTACGGTCATCAATGACTCTTACAACTCCAATCCCAAAGCACTGGATGCCATGGTGGACGTTGTGGCAGCGTCACCTGCCAAGCGTCGCATTATTGTGGCAGGCGAGATGCTGGAGCTTGGTCCTACGGCTCCCGAACTGCACCGCGAATGTGGGAATCACATTGCACAACGCAAGATCGATATTCTGATCGGAGTGCGCGGGCAGGCACGTCTTATAGTGGAAGGTGCCGCATCCGGTGGAGTTAGTGCGACGTTTCTCGCCGAGCCAGAACAGGCAGGAGACTGGCTTGCGGATAATCTCCGGCCTGGTGATGTGGTCTTGCTAAAAGCATCTCGTGGAGTTCGGCTGGAACGGGCGCTTGAACAGCTAAACGAAAGGCTGCATCTCGCGAGTCCGGCGGGTACATCTTGAATTGGCGCCGATGTGGGATCGCCCTTCTTAATCGATATTGATTAGCGCGGAGGAAGATTGCTTTATTGGCTGTTGTATCAGAAGTTGCACACTCTCTTTCCTCCTTTCCGCATCTTCAGCTACATCACCTTCCGCACAGCCTTTGCCAGCCTTACCGCGTTGTTCATGGGGATGATCGTAGGTCCGGCGATCATTCGGCAATTGCGTGAGTTTCAGATTGGGCAATACATCAGGGAAGAAGGCCCGGCAGCCCATCAGAAGAAGGCAGGGACTCCGACCATGGGCGGAGTCCTCATCGTAGTAGCCATTATCGTTCCTACGCTGCTATGGGCTGATCTGACCAACCGGTACATCTGGATGGTCGTCCTCTCGACGCTGGCGTTTGCTGCGATTGGTTTTTCTGACGATTATCTAAAGATCGTCCACCATCGCAATCTTGGCCTTACCGGGCGTTCGAAGCTTGGTCTGCAGATCGCCGTTAGTGTGATCATTGCGGTTGTGCTTGTCGCCATGCAGGCAGTCGGACAATATTCCACACACCTGATGGTTCCATTTATAAAGCGCTTTCGACCGGACCTCGCAATTGGCTCACTGCTGCAGATGCCGCATCTGTGGATCGTCGCGTTTTTGCCATTCATTTTTTTCGTTGTTTTGGTGATTGTGGGATCAAGCAATGCAGTGAACCTGACAGACGGACTGGATGGCCTTGCAATCGGCTGCACGATCGTTGCAGCGGCCGCGTTGACGGTCCTGACCTATGTAAGCGGTCATTCACGTTTCGCGGAATATTTGGAACTCCAGAAGATGCCTCAGGTCGCCGAACTCACCGTATTCTGCGGCGCGATGGTGGGATCCAGTATTGGATTTCTTTGGTACAACGCGCATCCTGCTGAAATCTTCATGGGCGACGTGGGCTCACTCGCTCTTGGTGGCGCGATCGGAACGGTGGCAGTCATTATCAAACAGGAGCTTCTGCTTCCCTTCATCGGCGGAGTCTTTGTCCTCGAAGCGCTCTCGGTCATCCTACAGGTAGGTTCTTACAAGCTGCGCAAAAAACGCATCTTCAAAATGGCGCCGCTCCATCATCACTTCGAATTAGTCGGCTGGTCGGAGTCGAAGGTGATCGTGCGTTTCTGGATTGCGGCGCTCGTGTTTGCACTCTTTGCTCTTACGACGCTCAAACTCCGATGAAGTTTCCAATAACTCATGGCAGAATGGCAGATGGCGATGGATGTAAAAGGAAAACGCGTGCTCGTCGTGGGATTGGGAAAATCCGGCGTAGCATCCGCCCAGTTTCTTGCCGCTCGGGGCGCGCGTGTCACTGTCTCTGATACTCGCAGCCAAAACGAGCTGAAGAATCAGATTCCTGCTCTGCTTGATCGTGGCATTGCTGTCGAAACCGGCGGCCACGGCGAGCGCACATTTCGCGATCAGGATTTGATCGTGGTGAGTCCGGGCGTACCCTGCGATATCCCACAGCTAACGCGTGCTCGCGCTCAAGGGATTCGCGTGATCGGAGAGATCGAACTTGCAACGCGATTTTTGAGGGGCAAGATCGTTGCTATCACCGGCTCCAACGGTAAGACCACCACAACCACTCTTTGCGGAGAGATAATAGCCAGCGGCAGTCAGCGAACCCTGATCGGCGGGAACATTGGAACACCAGTGATTTTGCTGGTGGAAGATTCCACGGATGATACCGTCAACGTAATCGAAGTTTCGAGCTTTCAACTCGAGACGATCGAAACCTTCCATCCTTCAATTGGCGTCGTTCTGAACATTACGCCTGATCATCTCGATCGGCACGGCAGCATGGAGACGTATACAGCCGCCAAAGCACGAATCTTTGAGAATCAGACTGCGTCCGACTACTCCGTGTTGAATCTCGACGATTCCGGCAGCGCCGGGCTTGAAACGCGTACGAAGGCCCAGATTTGCCGGTTCACCCGCAAGCGGGAACTCAGCGGGGAACAGGTTGGAGCATTTGTGCGAGAAGGCGAAATTTATTGGCGTGATTTCGAACGCGAAGACAAAATCATGCCGGTTTCAGAGATTCCGCTAAAAGGCGCTCACAACCTCGAAAATGTATTGGCCGCTGTATCTGTTGGCCGTCTTTGTGGTTGCGATGGGACCACTATTCGGGACGCAGTGCGAAACTTCAAAGCGGTGGATCATCGCCTTCAGTACATCGCTACCGTTGGTGGAGTGGAGTACTACAACGATTCTAAGGCAACGAATGTTGATGCCACCATTAAGGCAATCGAATCTTTCCCCGGCAATATCCACCTGATTCTCGGTGGCAAAGACAAAGACAGCGATTACGCGCAGATGAACGACCTGCTGCGCGAGCGCGTCAAGCGCGTGTACACCATCGGCGCAGCGGCCGAGAAGATTCGCTCGCATGTGCAGTCGGCAGTCGAGGTGTTGCCTTGCAAGACACTCGACAACGCCGTCGAGCATGCGCGTGATCTCGCGCAGCCTGGAGACGTTGTCTTACTAGCTCCTGCTTGCTCCAGCTTCGATCAATTCGAAAACTATGAGCACCGCGGACGCACCTTCCGGGCCCTGGTCGAGCAATTCGCGAGCCCTGCAGCCGCAGGGCAGGAGCGCCGCTGATGGCGAAGCGCGTCAGCGTTGATCGCTGGCTCTTCGGCGGCACTCTCCTTCTTGTTCTTCTTGGATTGGTCATGGTCTTCAGCGCTTCGGCGGTGATTGCCAAAGACCGTTTTGGATCTCCATACACGTTTGTCCTGCGCCAGATCGGTTGGTCATTTGCCGGAGTGCTCGCGATGGTCGTACTCATGCGTGTGGACTACCGCAAGCACAAACATCCAGCCGTGGTCTTCACGTTACTTGGAGTAACGACAGTATTGCTCGTCGCGGTGCTGTTCCTCGACCGCTCACACAATACTCATCGATGGATACGCTTCGGCGTGCTCTCGTTCCAACCATCGGAACTCGCAAAGCCGGCTCTCATCCTTTTTCTGGCTTTCTTCCTGGAAACGCGTACTGCTGCCATCGGCGACTGGCGACGAACGCTCGTGCCTGCCGTGTTACCGAGTCTGATCTTCTCGTTGCTAATTGTGAAGCAGCCTGATCTTGGCACCGCTCTCGTGTGCATGGCCATGACTGCCTCAGTGCTCTTCGTCGCAGGTATGGAGTTGAAATATCTCGGCTACGGCGTGCTGGCCAGCTTGCCAGCGCTCTATTACCTCCTCTTTGATGTCGGCTTCCGCCGGCAGCGCATGCTGGCCTTTGTGAATCCCTGGGCCGATCCGCAGGGCGCCGGTTTCCACATGATTCAGTCATTAATCGCGGTGGGCACTGGTGGCATTACCGGCATTGGACTCATGGAAGGAAAGCAGAAGCTCTTCTATCTTCCGGAGCCGCACACAGACTTCATCTTTGCCGTTATCGCCGAAGAACTCGGATTGTTGGGAACGATGGCGGTAGTTGGACTCTTTGGCGTGCTCTGCTATCGCGGGATGCGCGCGGCGATTCGGACATCGGATTTGTATGGTCGCTTTCTCGCGATCGGCATCACCGGCACCATTGCCATTCAGGCCTTCTTCAACATCAGCGTCGTTCTGGGCCTGCTCCCAACTAAGGGAATTCCGCTGCCATTCATCTCCTACGGCGGTAGTTCACTGTTCATCACTTTGGCCTGCGTAGGTGTACTGCTGAACATCAGTCAGCAGGCAGACTAATCGATGCGTGCCGCGATCGTAGGCGGAGGCACCGGCGGTCACGTAATTCCAGCGTTGGCTATCGCGCGCGAGTTGCGTCACCTCTACGCGGCGGAAATCATTTTCGTGGGCACCAATCGGGGAATCGAGACTCGCCTCGTTCCCCCAAGCGGCTTCGAGTTGCGGCTGGTGCAAGTTGGGCAGCTAAAGGGCGTCAGCCTTGCTCGCCGTGCCAGAACGCTGAGCGATATTCCGCGTGCGCTCCTCGCATGCTGCAAAATCTTTGCGGAGTTTCGCCCTCAAGTTGTGATCGGAGTCGGTGGATATGCCTCTGGTCCCGGAATGCTAACGGCTTTGCTGATGCGTATTCCCACTCTGGCCTTCGAGCCTAATCTCGTCCCGGGATTCGCCAACCGAGTTGTAGCCCGTTACGTGAGTGCGGCCGCGGTGCATTTTGAGCAGACCAAGAAGTTTTTCGGTAATGCTCGGGTTACTGGTGTGCCAGTGAGGCAAGAATTTTTCAGCATCGCCCAGCGCAGATTCTCGCCCCCTGGCTCACTGCTTGTCTTCGGAGGCAGTCAAGGTGCTCGAATCCTCAATCAGACGATGATCGACGCCATCCCAAAATGGCGCGAGCTCGGAATTAAAATTCGCCATCAAACCGGAGAGCGCGATTTCGAGAGAGTCGAAGCTGCTTATACGCAGGCAGACTTACAAGTGCAGGTGAACCGGTTTATCGACGATATGCCGTCCGCATTTGCTGAGGCGGATGCGGTCCTATGTCGCTCTGGGGCGAGTACTGTGGCAGAGATCACCGCCGCTGGAAAACCCGCAGTTTTCGTTCCGTTTAAGTTAGCTGCTGATGATCATCAGCTTAAGAACGCTCAGGCACTCGAGAGCGCCGGTGCCGCGCGCCTGATTCCAGAGTCGCAGCTCAACCCCGCTCGGCTGAGCGCAGTCGTCGCAGAGATGCTAGGCGATCCGGCGGTACTGGCCAGCATGTCAGACAAAGCGCGATCGCTTGCACACCCGAATGCAGGAAAGGAGATCGCGGAGTTAGCTGCTCGTATAGCTAAGAACGGAACGTAACCAATTTTGGCCGCCTGTTCTCCTGTACCCTGTTCTCTGCAACTTGGTTTCTAGCATGTTCGCCAAAGTTCAGCGCATTCATTTCGTAGGCATTGGCGGTATCGGTATGAGCGGTATCGCCGAGGTACTGCTTAATCTGGGATACAAGATCTCGGGTTCAGATTTGCGCGAGTCGTCCGTGACGCAGCGCCTCGCAAGTCTGGGGGCCATCGTCTTTATTGGGCATCGTCCGGAGAACATCACCGGCTCCGAAGCAGTTGTCACGACCTCTGCCGTCACGCGCGACAATCCAGAGATTCAGGCTGCCCGAGCGCAGCACATACCAGTGATTCCCCGAGCCGAGATGCTTGCCGAACTCATGCGCTTGAAATATGGAATCGCTATCGCCGGCATGCACGGCAAGACCACAACAACGTCGATGGTTGCCGCTGTGCTGGCGGCAGGCGGACTGGATCCTACCGTCGTTGTCGGCGGCCGCGTTGATGCCATGGGATCGAACGCGCGGCTGGGAAAGTCGCAATACCTGGTTGCCGAAGCCGATGAGAGCGACAGGTCGTTTTTGAAGCTCTCGCCGATTTTGTCGATCGTTACGAACGTCGATCGCGAGCACATGGATTGCTATCGCGATATGGATGATGTGGAGCAGGCGTTCGTCGATTTCATGAATCGGGTTCCCTTTTATGGTGTAGTCATTGCCTGCCAGGACGACGAGCGCCTGAGTGGGTTGTTTCCACGACTGGAGCGTCGCGTGATCACGTATGGGACGAGCGACGCCTCGGCATTTTGCGCCCAATTGCTGGACGACCGTTGCCGCTCCGAAGATGGACGCCCACACAGCCGATTCGAAGTCGTGAACCGCGGAAAGAAGCTCGGAGAATTTGATCTCCGAGTACCCGGCCACCATAACGTACTAAATGCAACTGCCGCGGTTGCGGCGGGAATTGGACTCGATATCCCTGTGGCGAAGATCGCGGAGGCGCTGGCAGAATTTCGCGGCGTAGATCGCCGCTTTCAGTTTAAAGGCAAAATCGGCGGAGTAAGTGTGGTCGACGACTACGGGCACCATCCAACCGAAATTCGAGCAACACTTGCAGCAGCGCGGCAATGCGGATTCGACAAGATTCACGTTATCTTCCAGCCGCATCGCTATACCCGAACGCGCGATCTAGCCGAAGAATTCGCGACCGCTTTCGAAAACGCCGACACGCTTCAACTGCTCGATATCTATGCGGCCAGCGAAGAGCCCATTCCTGGAATTACGGCACAGGCACTGGTGAAGCGCATAGTTTCTACTGGAAAACAATTTGAATACGTGGCTTCATTTGCTGAAGCTGCAAGTCAGGCTGTCTCTCATGCAAAGAACGGAGATCTCGTCCTGACGCTCGGTGCCGGCAGCGTGCATCAAGTGGGGCCATTGGTCTTGCGAGAGCTCGAGAAGAGAACTGCCCTTCACAAATCGGGTGATCCTTCCATGAGTTCATCCGACGAAGTCCGATCACCCGATCACCCGATCATTCGATGACCCGATCTGCCGAAAACTCAATTCAAAAAACTTTCTCCAGCCTCGATTTCCTGCTCTGAAATTTCGCCATTTGCGGTTATAGTTGCGAGTACGGCGATTTTCTGAAATTCGATTAATGCCGCGAAACGACGTTCAGTATAAAGAGTTGGATCTTTCCACTCGCGTCGATGTCGCTCCCGTTGGCGACGACGAACTCAGTTCGGAGTTCGATGCGAAGTCGTCTCTTGCCGAAACCAATCCTGCACCACAATTTCGCCGCGCAGTTCGCCGGGTTGTGGTGCGCAAGGGCGCGCTCCCGAAGAAGACTGCAGGCCGAATACGAATTGCGCTCGGCATGCTCGCCATATTCTCGGTTGCGGCTCTCGCGTATGGTGCCGTCTATCGCTACGGAACGCGAAGCTGGCGCTTTCGTGTGCTTTCGAGCGACAACATAACTATCAGCGGGCTGGAGAAGGTGCCGCGCTCGCAGGTTATGGAAGTGCTCGGAGGTGATATGGGGCGCAACGTTTTCTTCATTCCACTGGAGCAGCGCAAAAAACAGCTCGAAGAGATTCCCTGGATTGAATCAGCGAGTGTGATGCGTCTGCTGCCGAACCGTATCTCTGTCGAAGTTCAGGAGCGCACTCCAGTAGCGTTTGCTCGTATCAACGGCCGAATTCATCTCGTGGACGCTCACGGCGTGATCATGGAGCCTACACGGAAGTCGCACTATTCATTTCCGGTTGTGTTCGGGTTGAACGACTCCGATCCGCTCTCGGCTCGGGGCGCGCAGATGAAGATGTGTTCGCAGCTGATGAATGATCTGGACGCGGGAGGGAACCATTATTCCAACGATGTAAGCGAAGTTGATGTGAGCGATCCCGAGGATATGAAAGTGACGGTAGCCGATCCTGCAGGAGCCGTCCTCGTCCATCTAGGGAGCGACCAATTTCTGTCGCGGTTCAAGATTTATCTTTCACATGCAGCGGGATGGCGGCAGCAATTCCAAAAGCTCGATTCAGTCGATCTGCGCTACGAGGGACAGATCATCGTGAACCCAGACGGCGGTCAACAGGCGGCGACCAGAAATTTCAGCACGGAGATACGGAGACGCGGAGCAAGGCGGTGATGGTGGTCAATCGAAATCGTCATGAAATCGGGTTCTTAGCATGGCAAAGGTAAGCAACAACACGATCTGCATTCTTGACGTAGGCACTCTGAAGACCTGCGTCCTGGTTGGGGAAGTGACTGACGCTGGTTTGCGTTATCGCGGGCACGGCATCGCCGACTCCAGGGGCTCGCGCAAAGGAGTCATTGTCGAGCTCGACAAAGCAACAGCATCAATCCAGCGCGCTGTGGAACAGGCTGAGGCTGCTGCTCAGATGCCGATCGAGCGCGCGACGATTGGTATTGGCGGTCCTCATATCCGTGGATTCAACAGCCGGGGAGGGATCAATCTCGGCTCACGACCGCGAGAGATTAATCGCGACGATGTTCGCCAGGCAGTGGAGCGGGCACGATCGGTTTCCCTTCCTCCAGATAGACAGACGATTCATCTCTTGCCGCAGGAGTTCATTGTCGATGAGCAAGGCAGCATTCAGGATCCCATCGGAATGATCGGCATGCGGCTCGAGGTAAACGCGCACGTCGTGACCGGTGCTACGGGAGCTGCGCAAAATCTAGTGACTGCCGCCAATAAGGCGGGCATTCACGTTGACGATATCGTCTTCGAGCCGCTGGCCTGCGCCGACGCTACGCTCGATGCCGATGAGCGCGAACTCGGCGTCTGTCTTATCGACATTGGCGCTGGGTCGACTGAAGTTGTCGTCTTCTATGAGGGAGCCATTGCCCATACCGGCGTGGTCCCAATTGGCGGCGATCACTTCACGAATGACGTCGCAGTTGGCATGCGAACACCGCTCGCTGAGGCTGACAAAATCAAGCGAATGTTCGGCTCCGCCGTAGTGACCAGTATCCCTGAGGGGCACGAAATCGAGGTGCCATCTGTAGGCGAGCGCCCAGCGCGCCTGATGTCGCAACGGACTTTGGCAGAGATTTTGGAGCCTCGCGGGCGCGAATTGTTTGAAATGCTGCGCGATCAACTTCGCCAAGCCAGAGTGTTTGAAGGACTGGGCGCAGGTTGCGTCCTGATCGGCGGCGCTTCGCGCCTCCCTGCCATCTGTGAGATCGCGGAACAGGTCTTGCGTTGTCCAGCTCGCCTTGGACACGTGAACGGCATTCCGCGAATGCCGACGAGCCTGGCGCTAACCGACTTCGCCAGTAGTGTTGGCTTGCTGATGTACACACATCGCGCCCGCGTAGGCCGAGTTAAGGAGGAGCAACAGACTCTCAAGGCAAGGCTCAGGACGTTATTTGTCGGAGCATGAGAGCAATGAGGTCAGTCAGTACCGCCCGCGGTAGCAGGTGGATGCAGCCGACTTCGCCGATCCGCTACTGCGGACGGCACTGTCGGAAACAACCTAGGTCTGAAGGGAGAAGACGTAATGGCAAAAGGCAAACCCGAAGGCAGTTCCGAAGACATCCGCATTAGCTTCAATGAGGATCCACGCAACAACGCGAAGATCAAGGTGATCGGCGTGGGCGGCGGCGGCGGTAATGCCGTGAACCGCATGATCAACGCCAAAGTGGAAGGCGTTGAATTCCTGGTGGCGAATACTGATCTTCAGGCGCTGCAGATGTCGCAGGCGTCAGTCAAGATTCAGCTCGGCATAAAGCTGACCAGCGGACTAGGCGCGGGAGCGAATCCCGAAGTGGGGAGGAAGGCAGCGCTCGAGGACGCCCATCAAATCATCGAGGCGCTCGAAGGTGCGGACATGGTGTTCGTCACTGCCGGGCTCGGCGGCGGCACGGGCACGGGCGCGGCTCCGATTATCGCCTCCTTGGCCAGTGAAATGGGTGCCCTCACTGTCGCTGTGGTGACCAAGCCATTTGCATTCGAAGGCAAACGACGGAAGTCGCAAGCCGATCGCGGTTTGGATGAACTCATCGAATCGGTGGACACGACCATCGTGATTCCGAACGAGAAGCTGCTCGCGGTAGCGCAGAATGCAGGTTTCTTCGAGTCTTTTCGAGTTGCCGATGACATTCTTCGCCAGGCGGTGCAGGGCATCTCTGACATCATTACCATTCCAGGCATCATCAACCGCGACTTTGCCGACGTGAAGACGATTATGCAAGGTATGGGTTATGCCGTCATGGGCACTGCCACGGGACGTGGCGAGCGCCGGGCCGTCGAAGCGGCGCAAGCGGCCATTGCCTCTCCGTTGCTGGAAGCTGGAGCGATCGACGGCGCGCGCGGCATCCTCATCAACATCACGGGCTCAAGCTCGCTGAAGCTGGCAGAAGTGAACGAGGCCTCGACCATCATCCAGAACGCCGCCCATGAAGATGCCAACATCATCTTCGGTGCCGTGCTCGACGAGAAGATGAAGGACGACGTAAAGATCACTGTCATTGCCACCGGTTTCAAAGACGAACAGCTGGGGCGGCGCGAGCACTCCATGGGAGCCGCCGCCGCGGCGGTTTCCAGCGCTCGTGCCATTTCGAGCTACGTGCCAGCGCCAGAAAGCACGACACGTGAGCGATCCGCTCCGGTTGCCGTGGTCGACTCTCGCCTGCAGAACGACCACGCATTTGCAGGTGAAGTGCCGGAGCCGGTGGGTGTCGGTGTCGGGGCTTCACCGGCAGGTTCAACCATGTCGGCGGCATCGCGAACGTCAGTGCCGGTAAGAGATTCGATCTCCTTGGAGGCGGTACGCAATAGCGTAAACGGCATTGACGGCGATGATCTCGACGTGCCCGCATTCATCCGCAAGCGCGCCGAAAACTGAGCGCTGCGTTAGGCTACTGCCCGCTTCTAAGACTGCGGCAGCTTGGTTTGTTCGAAGTGCAGCACGCGCGCTCGACCATCACTTACGAACTGCCGAATTGCCACAATATTCGAAGTCGCCTCGATTTCGAGTGGCAAACCATAATAGGAGCTTCACGACATAATTATCTCCACGACCGAATTAGACCCACAATTGTGACTGAGTTGGTTCTCTAGAGTTTATTCTTCCCTCGGTCGTATACAGTCGCATTGGCTTTACGCAAGAACTGTCCACTGACAAGGTAGATGTCACCTTTGCTTATGCCACTTATCCAACTTATTGTCTTGACTTGAAAAGTGGCTAGAGAGTAAAAGTTTCAGTCATCGAAACGAGCCTAGTTTCTGCGCCAAGGGATTTTGGCTATGAACTCAGTTTGATTCCGAACTGAGGCTGGGACTCTGAATGCGGTACACAGCTTATTTTCCGAGTCGCCGTACTTGTCTCCGCGCATTCGCGCGATTTTGTTTCCAATTCCAACCTAGGGAGTGCGTTATGCGACGTTTTATCTTGGCCACGGTGATTGTGCTCTTTGTTGCGATGTCGGCAGATTCACAGACTTTTCGTGGGGCAATTAACGGCACCGTCACTGACCCGAGCGGAGCCGTAGTCCCGAGAGCCCAGGTGAAGGCAACGGAGGTTGCAACTGGCGTGGAACACAGCACGGTGACGACGGCTGAGGGTCAGTTTGCCTTCCAGGATATTCCGCTCGGCTTCTACAAGGTGAGCGTTATCGCTCCAGGTTTCGCCGGACGCACCGTAGATAAAGTGGAGGTAACCGCTGGCAATATCTATACGTTGCCAATCAAGCTTGCCCTCGGACAGGAAACACAAATTGTCGAGGTTTCCGCTGCGGCGCTCGCTCTTGACACAACGACCCCGACGCAAAACATGACGATCTCCTCCGATGTCGTACAAGATACTCCGCTGAATGGACGGGACTTCACGCAGTTGATTGCGGTAGCTCCAGGCTATGGAGGCTACGCTGTGGGCGGCTTTGGTTCGCTTAACGGGACTCGTCCTAACCAGATGAACTGGCAGATAGATGGTGTCGACAACAATGATTTCTGGCACAACATTCCTGCCGTCAACCAGGGTGGCGTCTCTGGCATCGCTGGCGTCGTACTTCCTATTGATTCGATCGACGAATTTTCGTCACAAACGCAATCGGGCGCTGAAGCCGGACGCAATGCCGGGGGGACGGTTAACCTCGTTCTCAAATCGGGAACAAACAGCCTGCATGGTTCGGCTTATTACTACAATAGGAATGAGTTCTATGGAGCTCATTCACCATTCTTCATTCCCACTGCGAGTAATCCCAGAGCTCCGAAGCTTCGCAACCAAAACTACGGACTTTCTGTCGGCGGCCCAGTCATCAAGAACAAGACGTTCTTTTTTGTGGCCTACGAGAAACAGCAGTACATCATTGGGTTGTCAGGTTTGGCCACCGAACCTTCAGATGCCTATGTGAATAATGCCTTGGCTGTTCTGAAGAAATACAATGTGACGGCCAGCCCGCTCTCCACAAAGCTGATTGGTCCAGGTGGCTTCTGGCCCCGGAATCTGATCGGCGGCTTGCCGGCGACGCCTAATAACTTTTTCAGCCCGATTGCTTCCACCGGTTACAGCTATAACGGGGTGATAAAGCTGGACCATAACTTTAACGAGAAGCACCGCCTCTCGGCCCGTTGGTTCGGCGGACAGGGCAGCCAGACCGCACCTCTCGGCAGTAGTACAGCTTTGGGAACGGCGAGCTCAAACCTGAAAGATTATTTCGAAGTTGCGCCCCTCCATGTTCACAATTACTCACTGGTTTTAAATTCAGTCTTGACGACGCATCTCACGAATCAGGTGCTGTTCGGTGTTAACTACTTCAACCAACTTTTCCACGACTTCAACAACAGCTTTAATACCAAGGCCCTCGGTCTATTCCTCAGTCCCGATGCCACCGATCACGGGCAGCCCATTCTGGGAGCTCCGAACGTTGTCATCTCTGGATTTGAGCAGATCGGGCTTACTCCTCCGGAAGGCCGTAGCGATCAGACGGGACACTTAACGGACATTGTTTCCTATGTCGCTGGCCGGCACCAATTCCGATTCGGGGGAGAAGTCCGTCAGGCGCACGTGAATGAGTTCTATCACCGGCGTGGTACTGGACAATTTAAGTTCGATGGAACTCAGGGGCCATGGAGTGCAGACGCGGCGTTCGATTCCGCTACCAAGGCATTGGCCGACTATATGGCCGGCGATGTTGTGAAGTCGACCATAGCGGTGGGTAATCCAGAGCGATTCGTTGTTGTGAACGCCTTCAATTTCTTCGGGCAGGATGCCTGGCAGCTGACCCCCAATCTCAACGTGAATCTTGGCCTTCGCTACGAATACTTTGGCCCGCTGCATAGTGACAAAAAGGACCTCGCTGTATTCGTTCCAGGGAAAGGGTTACTCATCCAGGGAGCTGGGATCGATTCCATTTTTCCGCCGAGCCACAACGACTTTGCGCCGAGGCTGGGCTTTGCGTATCAGCCCACGGGTACGAGCGACTTCGTCGTGCGTGGCGGAGTTGGCATCTTCTTCGATCAGATCAACATGAATCCATTCCTGGATTTCCGTCCACCGATCACTGCCGCGCAGGGTTTGCAAGGAAATCCTATCGGACCGTCCGCTGTTTCGACGTACGCCAGAAATGCCTACAACTGGGATGCTGCGTTGGCCGGTGGGGCCTCCATCTTTCCCGGAGTAAAGGTGTGTGGCGATCCTTTGTGCACGAACGCTCCAGGACAGAATGTCTTTTCGGTAAACCAGAACTTCCGTGTGCCCCACTTCGCTAATTACAATCTGCAACTCGAGAAAGGACTTGGGCAGACAGCAGTTGTGCAGGTTGGGTATGTTGGCAGTCAGTCACGAAAGCTGAATATTGTCTCCAACATCAACCAATACAATGCGTTCCCGAATTTCGGCTCCATTATTCAGCTCAACAGCGTCGGCACATCCAACTATAATGCACTTCAGACCACAGTCAGACTTCGCAACTTTCACGGCCTAAGCTCTCAAGCGAGCTACACCTGGGCACACGCACTCGACGAGATCAGCGAATATCGCGCAACGATTGCGGATGATTTGCGCAGTATCAAAGTCGATTACGGCAACGGTGATTTTGATACGCGGCATCTTTTTTCGTTGAATTTCGACTATCAGATTCCTGGCTCTTCACACGGCCCAAGGATTCTGACGCACGGCTGGGAGGTGAGCAGCTTGACCAACTTCCACACTGGGCAGCCCTTCGACCAAACATTGCCACTCGGAGATTCCTCATCCCCGTTTGATCCGACTACGCAGTTCTTTTACCTGCTGAAGGATCCATTTGCTGGACTTGATCACAAGTTCTCGGCGGCAAACGGAGGAACTGTGTGGATTAATCCCGCGGCGTTCTGTGTTCGTAGCGCTACGAATTCCTGCGCTGGAGGCAAACCCGTTGGCCGCAATAAATTCCACGGCCCGGGCTATGGAAGCGTCGATCTTTCTGTACTCAAGACGATTCCGGTTCGGGAACGGGTGAAAGTACAGCTCCGAGCGGAGATGTTTAATCTCTTTAATCGGATCAATCTTGCCTCTGGCCCCGGGTCGGTGGATTACTCGTCAGGTTTGGTGAACGACACGATCGGTGACTTCAACGGCGCGCCGGGAATCGGACCGGGTGAAGCCTTCAATATGCAACTGGCGGCAAAAATCATTTTCTGAGTTGCAAAATGGGAAACCGAGTAGAGATGTTGCACAAATCATCTTTACTCGGTCTTTCTCACCTGCTCAGTGACCACTTTGAATCTGCGTGCGAGCGCATCATCGACCTTTTCTCAGCCTGCGCACCAGATATCCAAGAATTGAGCGCCAGTATCGCTAGTTTCGCCCATGAGGGGGGACGGCAAAGCTGGTGAATCTCAAACGGCAGCAGCGAGCCGGTGATGATTACGGTGAGCCACTCTCCCCAGCGTCTTAGCGTCCACAAACCTATCCCTTCCAAGAGAAACAGCGCCGCGTAGATGAAGGCCACGACCCCCAACTCGTGGAGCTGGCGCGGAGTGACGTTTGCGGTGGGCTCGAGCGCCAGCGCGACATGGTGATTTCCAGGATCAAGGTGATACTTGCGACCATATTCTCCGCCGACTGCATCAGGTTTATGTCAATGAAGTGGATGAGTTGTCGGTAGAGCAACGGATGCAGCTTGAACCTGGCGTAATTCACTGGTGCGCGCGGAACAGCGAATTTATCAGCGAATTTAACAGCGAATTTTTTCACAAGAGGGCGGCGAGCAACGGACGATTCCGTGCAACCCTCTGCTGCGTCGGGCATTATCGAAATTCCTAATTTTTCCCCGCCACCAAGAACAGTGAATAACAGTGAATAAGCAGTGAATTGTGAAATTCGCATCCGTTGCTCGCGCCAGCGTCGGGTGCTTGCGACGAGCACTCTCCCGCAGCCGCCTGAGTTCCAAAATGACATTTCTCGTTGACTCATAATCTTGACTCGTGGTAGCACCGAACTATGTTCGGTGTTGAGGCAGGTTCGGTGCTGAGGCAGGGTCGGTGCTGAGCGATGGCTGCTCCGGACAGAACGAAGCCGAGCGGACTCCATAGACGGGGATAAATCCGTGCCCTTCCCTGAACCGCAGAGCGCGTCAATGCCGGTAGCGATCAGCAGGATTGTTTTAATTTGAACAGTGCGATGAAGCGAAGAAGTCGCCGCGACCCTGAAGTTCTATCATCCGAGGATGATTCTATCCGGGCGCAAACATTTGCGAAGATTTTGATTTGGGGAATCTCTCCGGATTCTTGCCGCGTCACTTGGGTTGAGGCGTTGAATCCGGAATCTGCTTCCCGTCGTAGAGGATCTTCGTTTCCGAGCCGAAACGTTTGTAATCCGTGTACTTAATGATTATCCGAATATCGACATCGCCTCCCTTGAAGTGCAGCGTGTCTCTCGCCGTCGTGTAAGTGGGGAACCAGTACACGTTGTCGATTTGCTCGCGGTAGGTAGTGAAACGAGGAAAGAGGTTTTCGTCTTTGCCGCTGTGCAGATCGGGGACAGATTTGCCGTACGTCTTCACGATCTGGAAATCGTGGTTGTCGACCCAAATGCGGCCTTCAAAGCGTCGATGATTCTTGTCGATCTGCTTCGGAGAAATGTCGAAGACGTATGTTTGCAGCTCGTCCTCGCGCTGCTGTCCGACGTAGAGAATGTTGTAGTCGGGAATCTCATCGGTCGTGAGCACGAAGGGCATGACGTTCTGCAGGTCATTGGTATCTTCGTTAGTCATCGAGATGCGCGTCAGCGTCGGGGCTGGTGCGTAAGTCACTGCAATCGACCTCTTCCCATGACTGTCGAAATTTACGTCCCAGTCCTGCCGGTACTCACCATCGACACCGGCGCCATCCAGAGTCTGAATAATGTTCGATTGGCGATAGGTGTAGTGAGCCCGCGCGGCCTGAAATTCCTTCTCCTTGGCCGCGAACCGGCGAATGATCTCGTCCACTGAGATCCCAGAGGGAGCGTCCTTGACCAAATTGCTTTCGCCACGCTGAGCATGCGCGGGGGGCGTGCAAAAGGAGGTCAACAAAGCCAAGCAGCTGAAGAGAATGGCAG
This sequence comes from Acidobacteriota bacterium, assembly GCA_003225175.1. Classification (NCBI taxonomy): domain Bacteria; kingdom Pseudomonadati; phylum Acidobacteriota; species Acidobacteriota bacterium. The sequence continues at coordinate 83,401 of QIBA01000037.1, read as the reverse complement.
AGCGGAGCTGTGGAGCAGCTCGGGACAAAAGTGGGTTGTAAGTATTACGCAGGAGCATCTGTCAGTTTAGACGTGCGACCTCGCCGTTGCGACGCACAAATGGGTCCCCCTCGAACACGTCAATCGAGAGTTGCTGGTCTTGTTCCTTTTCTTAATCGTATAGACGCGAATTTAAGGCTGAAGTTGCGGAGAATTATGTGCTGGGGAGTTTTGTCCCGCCTCGACAGGTTAGTCCACGCGTATCGCTTAGAGCCTGTCATTGTGACAGCTTTAAGGGCGGGGCCTATTGACTGAAATGCGGAATCAGCGGGTTGGCTCGCTGCGCACAAAGTATTGCCACTTGTCGAGGTTCGCTGGCACTGCAAGATCGAAGAAGCCGACCATCATCTCTTCGTAGGTCTGCCCACCCCAGCGCACGGTCTGCTCCGGATCGGGATTGTGAGGATTGTTACGGGAGTTGTCGAACCACGCGATTGCCTGCAGCTTCGTGCCTGCTTTCAGGAACCTTGGTTGCGCGAGTTTGTAGCTCATCTGCCAATGGAAGTGGTAGTTCACGCGAAGCAGCGTCTCAATCGTGTCAGGGTTCACGATGTCGTACTCAAAGCGCTTGCCACGAAGATGCATGTGAGGGAAGAAGCTCAGCAGGATGGCATCATTCGGCAGCGTGCCAAAAACCTCCACGCGAAAGTTGTCGGCTTCAGGAGGAATCACAAAACTGTGGTTAGCCAGCTGCAGAGTCAGCACGCGCTGCTTCGGCGGCTGCTTCGCAAAGACCAATCCGATACTTGTTTGATCAGTCACGGCGTTGCCGTTTGTCGTGTAGTGCATCTGGAAGACGAGGTCTGATCCGGCAGGAATACACTTCGCCATCCCATCCGGCCAGTGGTCAGGTGAACTGCCAGGAGCATAGACAAGCAACATGTCGCTATCGGTGAACAGCGCCTGCCGAACATCCTCGCCGGTCGTCATGTCCGATGCCGAGAATGGATGTCCGATCGGCGCCTTCCGGAGCCATTTCGAGTTTGGCGGGCGAATGTACACAACCGCATGATGCACATGCTCCCGGCTCATGGGACGAATCTCCGAAGCTTGCACCCATTTATCCTCGGTGAATCTGGTAGGCACGATCTCATACGTATACTCGACATCGCCATGCGCCGGAATCGTCACCGGTTTCGGCATTCCGATCACCAGGTCCGGTTTGGGAATGTTCCAGCCGTGAGTCCAATGCGGAGCCGGCGGAGCATCGTTGGGATTGCCGGCAGGCGCGCCCGAATCGGCCCAGGACGCAATCGAGGCGATCTGCTCCGATGTGAGCGAATTGTCGTTGGAAAAATCCCCAAAGCGCGGATCAGCGAACCAGGGAGGCATCATCTTCATGCCTGTCATGTGCTTCATCTTTTGCGCGTATTCATGGGCCTGCGTAAAGGTGACGAGTGGCATCGGCCCAATCTGGCCCGCGCGATGGCACACCTGGCAATGCTGCTGCAGTATCGGAAGAACATCTCTGTAGAACGTGGGAGGCCCTGAAGCCGCGAACACTGAGCCATGAAAGCGAAACAAGCTGACGATGAGAAAAAGCGCAGTTGCACCCCTAACTGCTTCTCTTCGGAATCTCAGCTCAGCCATGAAAGCCGATTCTAAAGAACGCGAGCGCAAACCGGCACGGGTATTCCTGGGTTGCCCTTGCCTATCGCGTATTGCCTATTGCCTGCTTACCGCATTAATTCCTCGAGGTATTGTTTCCACAACGACGGATCTCCACCGCTGCTGTGGCCATGCGTACCGGCGCTTTCCGGCAACAGGACAAAGCGTCCACGCCTCACGCGCTTCATCAGCGTCGCCATCAATTTCGCATCGCTGTTGTTGATGAAATCGTCCTCCGTGTTTACTGCGATTACGCGTGCCCGTATTCTCTCCAGGTTCGGCTCCGGATTGTAATTTCGCGAGGCGTCCAGTGCATACACCAGATCATTGGCATCACGCTTCTTGCCCGAATCCCCCATCCATATCTTGTACAAGGTGTCCGCCACGTCGCGGTCGGCTGCGTTCTTCTGCACCAGTGAGGACGCATCCATCAATAACTCGAACATGGCAATCGCCTGGTTGATCCCATGCTCCGACTGGTAATTCCCACTTTGATAATCAGGATCGCTGGTAATCAAATAAATAGCTAAATCGCGCCACAGGCGATTCATGCCGCTAATCGCCACGGGCATGCACACCAGCGGGAAAAAGTTATCCACCATCTCCGGATGTTGCTCGGCCCACATCCAGGCGTGCATGCCGCCCATGGAGATGCCGCTTACCAGCTTCAGACGATCGACGTGCAATCCCAAAGTCACCAGCCGATACTGCGCCTCAACCATGTCGGCGTAGTCATACTGCGGAAAGCGCGTGCGCAGCCCATCGCTCGGTTTTGACGATCGCCCATGACCAATGCCATCGGGAATGATGATGAAGTATCGTGACGAATCCAGCGCCTGACCGCGCTGAAAGAGCACCGAATAATTTTCCGAGAAAAACCCATTCAACGATCCGCCGGTACCATGCAGCAGGAGCACCGCATTCGAGACATGCCCAGCGGCATCCCGTTGTGGAACTCCCAAAATCACGTAATGGATTTTCAGCTCAGGTAGTACTTCTCCACTGCGAAAAAAGAAGTCGCGGATCACAAAGTCCGCTTCCGTCCTCTGCTGCGCGCCCAAAGAGGGTACAAGCAGAAACGCCAACAGCAACGGGAGCCAGACTACCCGCAGGTCGCAACGTTTCATACTCAGGTATGGATGCAAGCAGTGCTGCTTGTGGTAGCGCGGCGTAATCGGATGAATGGGTAACGGCAGCCAGGAACAAATCAACCGCTCACCCAAATGCACGCAGATTTCTGGCATCAGCGCAGATCCTGGTTTCGCTGTGCGCCTCCCAAAGATTTGCGTGAACGCCTAACATTCGCGTTCATCTGTGTGAGTTGTTGGTCTTTTCGCCCTTTCGCTTGCTCTTGGCCGATAGCTAAAGCCGAAATGCCAAACGCTTGTCTTTCTGCGATGGCCGCATTACGCTGTCTCTCAGCGCGAGGGGCGCATCCAGTCCGCGGAAAGGGCAGTGCCCACCCATTGAAACTCAACTGAAGGTACGAACCTTCTTTCAGCCTGACTCGTGCGGACTCCAGGCATGCGATGAGAGGAGATTCGTATGTTTCCCAACCCTCAGGACTCTCTTCCGCTCCCCTCACGGCCCAATCTCGAACAGTACAAAAAACTCGCGAAAGAGTTGGTGAGGGTCTGCAAAGCCGGCAACCGCGCAGCATTGCGCGAGTTCGTTTCGGGATGGATCGGCCATCTTGTCCGTCTCAGCCAGATCGAAGTTGCTCCGAACCTGCCGGCGCAAAGCCGAAGCTGGAGTGACGGAGTCACAGAATTCGCCACTCTCAAACTGCTTTCTGAGAAAAGACGTTGCAGCTTAACCAGCGCGCAACTCGTGATTGCCCGTTCGCATGGCTTCAGAAGCTGGCCCAGGCTCGCCGAGCACATTGAGCAACTCTCGCGAAGGAGCACGCCGGTAGCGCAATTCGAAGAGGCAGCCGACGCCATCGTCGCGGGCGATGTGCCGACACTCAAGCGGCTTCTGCGGGAAAATCCCAAGTTGGTACTGCAGCGCTCCACGCGCGAGCATCACGCCACGCTTCTCCATTACACCTCAGCAAATGGCGTTGAAGGATACCGGCAGAAGACACCGAAGAACATCGTAGAGATTGCCGAACATCTGCTCAAATCCGGCGCCGAAGTGGACGCCGAAGCCGATGTTTACCGCGGCGGATGCACGACCCTCGGGCTGGCAGCCACAAGCGTTCATCCCGAAGTTGCCGGGGTGCAGGACGCGCTGCTGCAGCTTTTACTCGACCACGGCGCCGCGATCGAAAAGCCAAATCTCGCAGGCAATCAGCACACAGCATTGACCGCTTGTCTAGCAAACGGACGCCCACGTGCGGCAGAATTTCTCGCTGCCCAAGGCGCACAACTCGATCTTGAGAGCGCCGCCGGACTCGGCCGAATCGACGTGGTGAAGTCCTATTTCGATTGCGACGACAAACTCGACGCGCGCGCAACGAAACAACAGTTGCAGAAAGCATTTCTCTGGGCCTGCATGTACGGCCGCGAAGACACAGTCCTATATCTCCTGAATCACGGCGCCGACCTGCTTGATCGCGCTGACAGCGGCGCAACCGCGCTGCACTGGGCCGCGGGAGGTGGACACCTGAGCATCGTCAAATTGTTACTCGATCGCGGCGCTCCTCTGGAAGAGATCAATCAATGGGGTGGGACCGTTCTGGAACACGCCGCGTGGGGCTTCGAGCACGGTGCCCCCGACACCGACTTCGCTGCGGTGTTCGAGACGCTACTTGCCGCAGGAGCAAAAATCCGAGGCCGCTGGCTCCCATTGCTCCAGAGACTGAAGAGCCGTTCGCAGGCAGAAAAGAAGCAGTTGGCAGAGCTGCTACGCCGATATGAGCGGAACCGCCTGCGGTAGCAGGTAGGTGAAGTTGCTGCTGCTGCATGCAGACAACTCGCGGCAGGCGCACTTAATGCCTGGAATGCTCTAGAAGCAAAAATTCAGCCCACGCAATCGGTGGGCTGGAGTAGAGGACGTGCTGACAGCTTCGCTTGACTTCAGGGAGTTCCGGCTATGCTGTTTTCCTGGCGAACTGCTGCGGATTTGCGTCGAACTTCTGTTTACAGCCGTCTGAACAGAAGTAATAAGTCTGGCCGTTGTACTGCGACTTAGCTTTCGCCTGGCTCTCGTTGACATCCATTCCACATACGGGATCTTTGGCCATAGTATGTTCCTCCATATCTGCGGTGTTGGATGCCAGGGACAGCCCAAGGGTTAGTGGGACAGTCTCAACGTCGACGCAGTCAGCGAGCGATGGTCCTCTTAACACATCCTTACGTCAAATTTACACAAAAGAGGCTTCGCTCCTCGTCTACTTATTTAGAACTTCGCAACACAGATGGAAGAAAAGAAAGCGAGTAAATGAAAGTCAGGTTGATCCTCATCGTGTTCTCATTAATCTCTATCTCTGCACTCACATTATCCGCGCGGACCACCTCCGGCGATGACAATCTTGAGACCGCTGCCATCGCCGCACCGGCTTCTGGAATGGAGAGTAGGGAAGTCAGCAATGTTCTCGGCGTCCCAAGCGGTGTACCTCGGGGGCCGAGCGAGTTGTTGCATGATTATGAAGCAGAAATGTCTGCCATTACCCAGAGGTTTGGTGACGAGGTGGCCGCGATTGCCAACGCAGTACATAGCGGGCAGCTCACGAGTGATCAAGGACAGCAGATAACTGCGGAGCAATATCAATTGGCGCAAATGCAATTCGAAGTGCTGAGCGCCTGGCATGACATGCTGGCGCAGGATCTGTCCCGGACGAATCAGGGAACGGAGGACAGGGAAGAGGGCACAGAGCGGAAGCGGAGTCCGCGAACGGTGCAACAGGAACTCGACCATCTAACGAAAGATCTCGAACTCACTCCGACACAGCAAAAAAACATCAAACCGCTGCTGGAGGAGCACCACGAGAAGATTCAAGCGCTGCTCGATAAGAATCCGACACTCTCATGGCAGGACCTGGCGCCACAAATCCACGCAATCAGCGCACAAACTCATCACGAAATTGAAGCGCTGCTCACCAAACGCCAGAAGCAGTTAGCAAACGCGATGCAGAAGCGCATGCCTGGAGACTACGCGAGAGGGAACTAGCCATTCTCGTCCCTCTTTGAGCTGATTCCGTTTTGGGGGGAAACGAGAATTACTTGCGATTGGGAGCTGCCTGAAGCTCGATCTTCTCGATGGCGATCGCCTTGGATCCGCCGCGTTGATAGATCTTCCCTGTGGCCGTGACAAAATCTCCGGCGAACGGCAGAAGTTTCGCGTTTTGTCCGATTGCCGGCATGCTGTCGGCGATCGGCCAGTAAATATCGCCGTTGTCCGCGAGAATGACGAGCGGCGAGCCTCCCTTGGCGCAGTCGATCGCACATTGTTTGCTCGCGGGCTTGGTAAGACCTTTGGTGAAGGCGCATGCGGAATCCAGAACAAAGCCCTTCACCGTCACCGTCGAACTATCAGCGGCAGTCAGGTACATTGCTGTGGCGAGACCAAGGATAGTCAATGTTGCCGTTGCGCTTTTCATGGGCTTCGCTCCTTCGGAACATTCAACGATACGCCGTACGCTGGGAAAATGGGAACCCAGCAGCTACCGCCCTGGGCTTGGCACGATGGCGATCACTCGCACGGGACTTCCTGAGCCGTTCACGATTTTTAGTGGGGCTGCGATCACAATAGCACCAGTGACTGGCAGCTGATCCAGATTAGTTAGACCTGCCAGGCCAAACTTGCCGCTGCCGTGCATGATGTAGTGATTGGGGAATGGCGGGTCGAACTTGGCTGCCTGGCCGGCATCGGTACCAACGGTTTCGACTCCTACTCCCAGCACCTCGCGCTCCCTGGCCAGCAGCTGGGAGCTTTCCTTGGTGAATCCTGGTGTATGGGGTCCGTCGTCCTTCAGGTTAATGTAATAGGGCTCCTTTTTCCGCGACCAACCAGTGCGTAGTAATACCCAGGATCCGGCGGGAATGCGGCCGTGTTGCAATTCCCATTTCAGGATATCTTCCGGAAGCACGAGATGATCGGGATTGCGCGACGCCAGCTCCGTGATGTCAAACACGCAAGCTGGACCGATGAATTGTCGAGGCGGGATGCGGTCGACGCTGTTGTTGGGCAGGTCTTTTCCGCTGATCCAGTGGACCGGCGCGTCGAAGTGCGTGCCGGTATGCTCACCGGTCTCAAATGCGTTCCAGTACCATGCCGGCCCGCGGTCGTCGTAGTGCGATAATTCCCATATCCGGAATCGGGGCGTATTCTGAAACTGCGGAGGCAGTGGGAGGATAGGAGTGTCGGGGGAGAGGGGTTGCGTCAGATCAATGACCTGAAGTAAGCCACGGTTGAGCTGTTCGATGACTTGTATCAGGAGGTTTGACATGGAACCGGCTCCGTCTCTCGCGAAATCAAGGCCCGCTGCGGGGCCTGGTGTGCACCAGTACTGCGCTACGGTTGTGGCCTCTTTAACGAACGCAAATAGCGGCTGAACTCGAAGCGATTTTCGAGCAAGTTCAAATCTGTAACGTATTTTGTCGGACCGCTTGCTTCTACTTTGGCCACGATCGTGGTTAGATCCCTGGCCGCAAGGCCCTTATTGACTGCTTCCACGAAGCTGGTGCAATCATTGACAATCTCCGTCCGGGGAACGCCGGCTGCTTTGGCGATTTGAGCCAAATCCGTTCCGGTCGACGTCGCGGTCGGAAAACCGCCGACGGAGAGCAGGCTCTCATTGTCAAACACAATGTGGAGAAGATTGCGTGGACGATATCGCGCCATGGTGCTGAATGTGCCGAGGTTCATCAGGACAGATCCGTCGCCATCGAGCACCATTACGGTTTGTTCCGGTAAAGAGAGCGCGATGCCGAGGCCTGTGGAAGAAGCGAGTCCCATAGCGTGCTGCAGATAGAAGAAATTCGGACGATGTCCGATGGACTGGAGCTCTGCCGAGACTGCGCCCATAATGGTGACGACTACACACTTTTCCAACTGCGAGTAAATCGACCGCAGACAGTCGAGCCGTAGCAATCATTCCTCCCACATAAGGTCGCGAGTGAGCAGTAGCGCGGCTGGTTGCAGGCTGCTGGCGCAAAGCGTCTGCGCGTGGGCGATCCGTTGCTGAACCGATTCGGCAGTTTGCAGACAAAAATAGGGGATGCCAAGAGTGCGCAGCAGAGGCTCGGTCACGCTGCCTCCCTGGGTCTGCCATGGATCCCTCTCACCGAAGCTGCCGCGGTAGCTGATCAGCATCAGCAGCGGAATTCGATACAAGAGCGCAAATGAGACGATGCCGTTAATGCTGGCGAGAAATCCGTGGTTCTGCATCAACATGGCGGAGCTGACGCCGGCAAAGTGCGCGCCGGCCGAAATTCCCACGCCTTCTTCTTCCTTCGCGAGACGAACGAGAGTCATCTCTGGATCGTCTTCGGCCATCCGAATCAGGTGAAGCAGCCATGTCTCGGGCAACGCCGAAAGCAGACGAATTCCTGAGGCCTTTAGCGCCGCGTAAATGGCTTTCGAACTATTCACCGAGACGGGCATGGTCTAGAAAGTGGCCTGAATTACGTCCGACATAAGATACAGGAGAAGACTACGAATAGGGGACAGGTTACCGGGGACAGGAACAGCCACTCCAAGAACGAGGCAGAACCGAGAGGGAAACCGCTCACAGGGCATTCTGCTGGCCAACTTCAGGGAAAAACCTGTGTTTGCAGGGGCTGAATAGCAGTACGCTTAAGATAAGCCCCGGAGAGTCTCTTCTCCGCCGGCCCGTTTGACTGCAGTAATTTCAGATGTGGGGCCTCAGTTATGAGCTTTATCAGCGAAAATCGGATCGGGTCAGTTGTTCTGGTGTTCGTTTTCGGTTTCCTTCTTCTCTCGTCCGCGTTCTGCGAAGACGGTTCGGGTGTCAAGCGAAGGCTCACAAACCAGGACGTGATCGCCATGGTGGGTTCGGGCATTTCTGAAGATGTGATCCTTGCCAAGATCAGGACTACTAGCGCGGCTGGAACGGGCGCTATCAGCTTCGACACCAGCGTTGAGGGCCTAAGGGCGTTGAAGACGGCCAATGTTCCCGATTCGATCGTGAAGGCGATGATTGATCCTATGCCTCCTGCGCCGACTGTCGTAACCCTGGCTGGTCCGGCGACGGTAGGTCCGAATCTTCCACCTCCCGAAGTGGGAGTGTACTGGAAGGATGCCGGCAATTTCGTTCTCCTTCAGGGACAGGCGATCAGCCAGTCGAAAGTCGGAGGAAAAGCCGCAAACGTTTTTACTTACGGAATTAAGAACGTGCACTGGGACGCATTCCTGAATGGGAATACGTCGATCAACCGTGTGCGCGAGCTTCGGCCTACTTTTTACTTTTACGTGCCCGATGGAGCCAGCGCCTCCGATTATGTGCTGCTGAAGCTGAACAAGAAAGGCGACCGCAGAGAGTTCCAAATCGGTACATTTGGCGGCTGGCTGGGAGGGACGTCTGGAGTCGTGCGCGAGAAAGAAATTGCCTTCAAGGCCGACCACATCGGCATCCGCATCTACAGAGTTTTCCTCAGTTCCGAATTGAAGCCCGGAGAGTATGCGTTCTTTATGGGCACCGGCCAACAGTCCGCGACCGCGGGACAGATGGCAGGCAAAGGTGCAGGAGGCGCAACCACAGGCCGGGTTTATGACTTCACGATTCCAGAGTAAGAGCTAGGGACAGTTCGGCGCCGGCGCCGGTAGCCAACTGGCTGAACATGTCTGCATCTGAACATTTGGCATCGGGATGCAATCGAATAATGGACTTGGCAGCGCAGTCGTTCTCCCAGGGGGCTCGACCTTCGCCAATTTCACGGTGCACTTCCAAGGCACGACCTTTAACGATGTTAATTTCATCGACAGTGGTTCAAACGGATACTTCTTGTTTCTTCCCTATCTCTTACCAGGACAGACTGACGTTATCGAGCCACACGGACTGATTACTGCCGGAGGCTGTGAGGTCGGCCTGGAAGGCTATGTCCAGACCGCTTCCACTCTGGCCGATGGCGCCAAAATTGATTCCGACATCGTGGCGATTGCCGTCAAGTGTCACAGCAATGAAGTGGGTTTGCCCTCCGCCGCGCTGGAATTCCCAGGTGAGATGGTGCCAAGTGCCGGCACTCGGCGCCGCACAGCCAATGCCGGTTGAAGCCCAGGTGGCGGCGGGAGCGTTCCAGACGCGCCATGTTCCTGATCCCCGGAAGTCACATTCCGTTCCAAAGATATATTTGCTGCCGCCAGTGGTCTGATTCACGTCGAACTCGAGAGCCTGGCCGCTGGAGATAGAGTCAACGTAGAAGTCCAGATCGTATCTGAGGTTCTGTGCTTCGTCGTGTGAGCCAAGCTCGCGCCAAAACAGGGCAGCTCCCCAGGGGGTACCCCCGATGTCGAAGCGAGCGGAAGATCCACTGAGTGAAGGGGAGCTCACGCCTTCGACCATCGCGTGTGCGGTACTCGGGCCATTACCGGCATCTCCGGCGCAGACGTCGCAATTGTCCCAGCCGCCTTGGGTCTGAATTTGAGAGGCATTCGCCGCTGAAGTGGGCGGCGCTGGAGTCGGAGCTGGCGGCGCGGCCGGAACTGCGCTTGCCTGGACCAGAACATGCACAGGAACCGATTTGTAGGCATTCCCGTTTTGGTCCCAAGCCTGAGCAACCATCGTATGGGTACCCGTCGGAAGCTGCACTGCGGCGTTGATCTGCGAGGAGGCGGACTGGAAGGTCACCGCGTCGTCTACATACAATTGCATGGATGCGATTGCCGTAGGTCCAACTACGCTGGCAGCGACCTGGGCTGGTGAGCCGACAGTCGCCCCTTCAACCGGCGAGCTGATTACGACCTCCGTTGCCGAGGTGGAGGAGGAAGGCGTCGCCGGGTTGGTTGGCGTCGTGTTCGAAGCGGAGCCGGTCGAGCTCGGAGGCGTTGTCGCCCCGGCCGTGGTCGTGCCAGGCAGCTGAGTGTTGCCGGCCGCGAGATTTGTGCTGCTCAAGGTTCCTGCGGAATTCTTATATCCGCCGGAGCCACCGCATCCAACGATCACCCCAATAAAAAATAAAAAAAGTACAAAAACGCTCTGTCGCATTCAGCCTCCGCTAACATTGGCTGGCCGCTGCCGCGACCAGTCCCATTAGGGGAAGCTACGGACGCATCTACTCTGCTCACATTAGGGGAACTTCCTAAGCTTTCTAAGTATCCAGCCTGAGTGGTACTAAGCGGGCGAATGAGGACCTTAATCCGTTGAAGAAAGGACATTTTTAAGCAAGATTGATGGCGTTCTTTTTCGGCACGAGTTCCAATTCAAGAATTGTGCGCTGTGAATGGGCTCATGGAATTTGAGGACGTAGCCAAGTTTTTCAAAGCAGCACCCGAGATCCGCCCAAGTGCACGCAATTGGAACAGGTTGGTCAAAATATGCGACACAGCTCCAGAAACCGTTTTAGATTTTTGTCCCACGATGCGCAAAAGATTGCACAGAGGCACGCAGCCCTAAAAGTGGGCACTCCCCTTTTTTAAATTCTCTGATGACAGTGACTTAAGTCTGGCAATTCTTGCAGTTGAACCTGCTCAGCCCGAGCACAAAAGTAGGGAACCGCAACTTGGGACAGCAGCATCTCACCTGTTGTCGGGTTTGCAGGAGTAGCTCTTTTTGTCAGCTGGAATCAGCTTGCAATCGAGCAGGAGCTCACTTAACATCGGCAAAGCCAATAGAACCAAGCACTAACGCCGTGGAAACACACAGCAGAGTTGCTGGTTCCGGAGCAAACCATCTCCGACAGGGATCGAATGAAGAAGAGTCAGGCCTACCGGTATCTTGCAGTAGTCATAGTCCTTCTCGTGGGCGCCGGAACGGCGCTTGCCGCCAAAATCTCCACTTCTGGAAGCAGTACCACCAAGCGCACAGCGCGCAAAGTAAATGAATCGAACCGGACCCAAGCGAGGATAAGTCGCCTGCGCCACAGCCGCCGTTTGGGTTATACGCGGAGGAGCAGGCGTCGTCATCGTTATTACGAGCGCTTCACCGCGAACTCTTTCGCGACGAGCGATTTGACGAGCGGTGATTTTAACGCAGGTGAGGACCCGGTGGTGCGCCAAGCGGCGATCGATGCTCTGGGCAACATGAACGGAACAGTGGTGGCGATTGATCCGACTAACGGACGCATTCTGGCAATGGTCAACCAGAAGCTGGCTCTTTCCGAAGGCGGGACTCCTTGTTCGACGATCAAGTTATCTGTGGGACTCGCGGCATTGAGCGAAGGCATCATCACACGCAACACGCCTGTGAAGATCGGTCCACGTGCGTACATGACGCTTACCGAGGCGCTCGCGAAGTCGAACAATCTGTATTTCGAGGCACTGGGACGCAAGCTGGGATTCGAGCGCGTTCACCGCTACGCGACTCAGTTCGGATTGGGCGAGCTGGCTGGTTACAACATTGAAGGCGAACATCTGGGCGTCTATCCAGACGAAGAGCTCGACGCGAAGCTCGGCGGTGTTGGCCGCATGTGCTCCTTTGGCGATGGAATCTCGATGACTCCGCTGCAGCTGGGAGCTATGGTCGCGGCAATGGCCAACGGTGGCACTCTTTACTATCTGCAGCACCCCACTTCTCCGGAAGAGATCTTGAACTTCCAGCCTAAAGTAAAGCGCACGCTCGAAATCGCCAATTACCTGCCTGAGATGAGCGATGGCATGGCAGCGGCAGTTCAATACGGGACGGCACGTCCGCTGCGCGTCAACTTCTCAGAGGAGCAGATTCTGGGGAAGACTGGAACGTGCTCCAATTCGGGAACTCGCTACGGATGGTTTGCCTCTTACGCCAACACGAGCTATGGCCGCATCGTGACGGTCGTTTTCCTGGAGGGCGGACGTCCGACGTACGGTCCTAAGGCTGCCGAAATCGCTGGACGCATGTATCGCGGCTTGTACGATCATAGCTTCTTCGCCGCTAAAAACCCTGTTGAGAAAGCGGGAGAGACTGCCGTTGGCGTCTCTCAATAAGCTCTACTAAGTATTCGAATGGCCTCCCTCAACGGGAGGCCATTTCTGTTTTGTCAGCAGCTCCCCGTATTTGTCGAGAGACTTCTCAGACTATTTCACCTCTCGTAACGTCAGGCCATGAAAGTCGTCTTCGTCATCGTGCGATGCGTGCTTTTCGTGATGGGGGCATCGGAACCTTGATCATCGTAGACGTATTCCGGCACCCTAGAGTCGGCGCGGAATGAATCGTCGGACCGCTACTCGGCACCGTAGTACGGCTTTCCTCTGCGTCGGCTTCGGCTGCTTCGCTGGGTCAAAATAAGCGAGCTGACAAAAGACGGGGTTCCTCCAGCAAAGATTGCGTCGAAACTTTCCATTACATCAGGCATATAGCCTGCAGTACCCTAGATGAGGCGGTTGCATGCTGCGTATTCGAAAGAGCTGTGAAAATGCTGCTCAAACGACGTCGTCGACCTGCAGATCCACGCGAGCCTTCGCGGAAGTTCCTGCGCTCAAAAGGCCACGAAAGCCACAACTCAATGGAGCTGTGGCCCTCGCGGAGCCCGACGAGGATTAGGGAGTTATTTTGAGATCGCTGCAAAAAGGTCGGAGTTCACGAGGCTGACGAACTTGCGGTCATCGGTCTCGAACTTCAGCTTGAGCGCGCCACTATCGGAGTCCACTACCAAGTTCTCTAGCGCGACCTTCTCTGTCGGCGTGGCATTCATCTTCTTGTAGAGAACGCCGGCCTGCAGAAGAGTCTTGAGAGTTGCAGCAGTGAAGGCGTCGGAGGTATTGACGTTCAGGTTGAACTTCACTCCGTTACCGAAGTCCATCTTGTAAGCGGAATTCTTAATGCGGTTTTTGATCGCATTGTAGTCGGCGAGGTTCGAGGCGTCGCCAAGCGCGGACTTCATCATCTCCTGCGTGCCTTTCTCGTCCAGGACACTCCAGATAGTGTCTGAGTCGACCGAGGAGATCATGTCAGTAATTGCAGAGTTCGAGTTCAGGCTGCTGCCAACACCGTCGCGCACATCCAGCGCCGACTTGAGCGCAGCCGAGTCGCCGAAGAGCATGTTGTAGTTGTCAAGCAGCGTCATCGAGAGGCCGCCGTCGAGTGGATACATCGCGGAATCGCGATACACGGTGGGCTTGATCTTCTTCGTCTTCAGTCGAGCGACGACCTTATTTACAGCGAAGTCTCCCTGCGCAACGCCGACCACCTGCAATCCACTCTTCACGCGAAACGACGCGAAGGTAAGTTGCTCGACGTCCTTATCGGGATCAACGCCTACGCCCTTCAGCGCAGTTTCGAACTTTTTCAGCTGGTCCGGAAGAACGCGCGTCTTTAGAGCCTGTCCGCTCTGGGAGTCCTCCATACCGCGGTAGTCCACATTGATGATCTGCTGGACGTCGGCAGGAATCACGGCACGAGTCGCGCTCGCAAGCGATGATCCGAAACTGAAAACGGGAGCTAAACAGAACACGGCAAGAGCAGGGATTCTGTACTTCATAGACTCCTTAATTCTAGCTAAATACTTGGATGAGCAGCTCTGGGTCAATGGTATCTCAAGGTCTCCCACTCAAGTCACCAGCAGTTAACCCTATGAAGGACCTTCAGTTGCCTGTGGTGATTACGGAGGCTGCCTTACTCGTTTCAGCCTTGAACGTCTCGTCCTTCGATTCTTGCAGGTTGATTTCGACGTTAGCCAAGCCGCCTTCAATTGCTGTTCGTGCGAGCGCGGAAGCGACGGCCAGGTCGGACCACATGTTCTTGCTTGTGATCGGCTTGAGCGATTCGACGAGTCTTCGAACCTCATGGGCCTTCTGCGCAATCCCAAGTGGAACGCGAGTTGCGTTCTTGAGCGCATCAGAGATTGCGCGCTCGCCCACTTCCGGTGCAGCTGTCTTGGCGTCTTTATATGCTTTCAGGACGGCAGCGTAGGAGGCGGCGTCGAGATCAATGCTCGCCTTCAGCTCTTCACGTAGACGATTGAGACGGGTCAGGGCATCGCTCAACTCGCGCTCGTATTGCTGGTAAGCTTTTTTTCCGCGAGACATGCCTGCAACCATTCCGCCGAGCGCCGCTGCCATTGCCCCTGCGGCCGCCGATGCGCTACCTCCTCCTGGAGTAGCAGTGGGAGCGGCGAGCAGCTCGATAAACGGCTCAACTCCAGCGCGAATTCCGCCAACTGCTGCTTTTCCACCCGTCACGGCCGCCAAACGGTTCTCGAGGATCAGGGAAGAATCGAAGTTCTCAACCTGCAGGAACCACTCTGCAGCTTCTTCGAGTGCCCGTTTGGGAATGAGGCCAACGATCTCGCTGGATATGGGCATCGCCCCATATCGAGCCGCCTCGCGCTTCACGAACTCGAAGACGCGCGCAATGGGTGTTTGCTCGAAATCGGTTAGGTTCATCGAAACTTGAGCCTGACCTCGGACCAGAACGCCCATTCCCTTCACGTAACGGAGACCGCCAGATGAGAAACGCACCGCCTTGCCAATCTTCTTGGCAATCTCGACATCGCTGGTGCTCAGGTAGACGTTGTAGGCAATGAGCGGCTTGCGAGCTCCGACGACAGTAGCACCGGCAGTCTGATGAAGGGCTGCCTCGCCGAAGTCAGGACGGCGTTCGGTATTCGTGACTACTTCCGTTCGCAGCCCCTCGAACTGTCCCCGGCGTATGTTCTCGAGGTTTTGGCGCTCAGGCCGAGTCGCGGCGGCTTCATAAAGGTACACGGGCACGCGATGACGTCTCCAGATCTCGGCGGCTACGTGACGGGCGATAGCAACACAATCCTCCAATGTGACGCCTTCGATCGGAATAAACGGCACAACGTCGGCGGCGCCAACGCGGGGATGCGCACCTTGGTGCTGAGTGAGATCAATCAACTCGGCTGCTTTTCCAACGCCGCGAATGGCAGCTTCAGCCACCGCATCGCGATCGCCGACTATCGTGATCACGCAGCGATTGTGATCGGCATCCATCTCCTTATCGAGCAGATAGACGCCGTCGACCTTCATGGCGGCGATAATGCCCTCGACCTTCGCAGTGTCGCGGCCCTCAGAGAAGTTGGGAACACATTCAACGAGAGACATAGGGGATAGAGAACACGTTACAGGGTACAGTACAGGCGGCGGTAGTCGCCGGGTCGGGGTACGTGTATCCCCAACCAGCGGCTGCCCTGGCCGGTACTGTTCTGCGTACTTAGCTTTTGAACGCCTCCTTATTCACTAAGTACGGCATTTTGGTGAAGTCACCGCCATAATTTTTCTCCAGCACATCGATCAATCCCTGAACGCAGCGACCAGCCATTCCTATATTGGGATCGGGTGAGAGTCTGGTCTGTTTGGCTCCGCTGGCGAAGTGATGAAAGAGGCGACAGCGGTCTTCGATTTCAGGATCTCGCAGGGGGGAATTGGCGGCAAGCGGTTCTTTCTCGAAAACATCCAGCGCTCCGCCAGCGATCCAGCGCTGTTTAAGAGCTTTAGCCAACGCGGCCTCCTTTACGACGGGCCCGCGGGATGTATTAATCAAATACGCGCTCGGCTTCATCATGCGTAGAGTCTTCTCGTTGAACAGGTGGAAAGTTGGTGTCGGCGATTCACCCTCACGCAACAGGGGCACATGCACGCTGACGAAATCGGCTTCGGCGAGTGCGGTTTCAAACCTCACGTACTTGATCTGCGTTTTATTTTTCTGAATGCCGCGCTCACGTCGGAGATCCATCAAGGCCTGAATTCCAGCAACGTATTCGTGGTTCTCGTACGCCGGGTCGTAGCACAGGATGTTCATGTCCATTCCGGTGCACTTCTTGATCATCGCCAAGCCGATTCGCCCGGTGCCGATGATTGCAACCGTCTTGCCTGTTAATTCATCGCCCAGAAAGGGAAGAAATGGATGCCAGGCTCCCCAACGATTTTCGCGAACCAGCTTTTCGCTGGACCAGAGCTTACGCGCCACAGCGCCCATCATGAAGAACGCGAATTCGGCAGTGGCTTCGGTTAGGACATCAGCCGTATTGGTGAAGGGAACCTTGTAGCGATTGGCATCCGCGCGATTGATGTTGTCGAATCCTACAGCGATCTGCGAGAGGACCTTCAGAGTTCCTTTTCCGGCTTCGAATAGCTCGGCATCGATTGAGTCGCGCAAGGTGGTGATCAGGCCGTCAATACCGCCTCGCACTTTTTCCAGAATCAGAGATTTCGGCGGCGGATCAGGATTCGGGTACACTTCGACTTGGTATCCGCGCTCGCGCAAACGGTTTAGCGCTGGCTCACCGATGTCACAGGTGGCGTAGATGCGGAATGGCATCGGCTAGAGGCGCTTTCCTGTCCAATGCCTGATCCGTTCCAGCGCCTTCTCGATATTCTCAATGGAGTTAGCAATGCTGAAGCGGATATATCCTTCGCCGAAGCTTCCAAAGGAAGTTCCCGAGAGACACGCAACGCCGGCTTCTTCGAGTAATGCGTGAGCCAACTTTTTTGACGGCCAGCCAGTGGCTTCGATGTTGGGAAAGACATAAAAAGCTCCACCTGGCTTCTGACAGCGAAAGCCTTTGATCTGGTTGAGCGCGCTCACCATGACGTCGCGTCGACTGAGGAACTCCTGCCGCATCTTCTCGACTGATTGTTGATCGCCGTGTAGAGCCTCAACTCCAGCCATCTGCGTGAAACTGGCTGTACAGGAATTGGAGTTCGTCATCAGTCGCGAGATTTGCTTGGCCAGATCCGGCCGCATTACGCCGTAGCCAAGGCGCCATCCGGTCATCGCATACGTCTTGGAGAAGCCATCCAGAAGGATCGTGCGATCGCGGAACTCCGGGATCGAGATGATCGAGAAGTGCTCGCCTTCGAAAATCAAACGGCTGTAGATCTCGTCAGAGAGCACCATGATGTCGCGATCACCGATTACGTTAGCGATGGCTCGCACATCTTTTTCCGTCAGAACTCCGCCTGTTGGATTATGAGGCGAGTTGAGTATGATTAACTTCGTGCGGTCGGAAATACCGCTTGCGAGATCGTCGACATCGAATCCGAACCCGCGCTCTTCCCGCAAATGAATCGGAAGAGCTTGCGCGCCGACGAACTCGATCATTGACTCATAAATCGGGAATCCCGGATTGGGATAAATGACCTCGTCTCCCTTTTCGACAAGTGCCAGGATGGTAAAGAAGATGATCGGCTTGCCGCCGGGAACAATTACTATTTCTTCGGGGTTTACCCGCGTATGGCGAGTTCCCGTTACATGCTCGGCAACCGCCTCTCGCAGCGCTGGAAGTCCCGGAGAAGGGCCGTAGTGCGTCCATCCCTCTCGCAGCGCGTCGATGCCAGCGCCGATGATGTTGGCGGGCGTGTCGAAATCGGGCTCGCCGATCTCGAGGTGCACGATGTCTCGCCCCTGAGCTTCGAGTGCGCGGGCGCGCGCGAATACTTCGAATGCCGTCTCCGTCCCAAGCCGTTGCATGCGCGTGGCCAGCTTCAAGGGATGAGAAGTTTGAACGGGAACCATGTGCGGTTTTTCGGCAAACGGCAAACCGGGCATTATAGTCCAGATGCTCCAGTGCAACTTAGCACCGAAAAGCGACAACGCCCCAGGCAGCTACAGCTGCTGGAGCGTTGGGATTCGGAGGGCATCCGATGACGTCTAAGTATTGCGCCTCTACAAGCTTTCCCAGGCAATCATGGTGCTGATACTAGTTCGAGCCGAGGTGGAAAAGCGCAAAAACCACAATTGAGGCATTACTCAGGTAACTTTCGCGCACTGAAATGCACCCGGTGTGAGTGACTGAAGCTCGGCAACAATTCTTCTGCGAAATATGGTCCACGAATATTTTTCAGCAGTTGAGCGGGCGGTCGCTCGCATCTGTCGCAGCTTGTCTCGATTCCGTGACGCCCATTCCAGGCTGGCGATCAAGGCCTCCAGATTAGCCGGAGGAATGACAAAACCATTTTCTCCGCCTCGGATCAGATCAGAAGCTCCGCATGAACTTGTTGTCAGCACCGGCGTGCCACATGCAAGCGCTTCCAAAACCACTTGACCGAACCCATCGCCCAGAGATGGAAGACACAGCAGATCGGCTCGACCATACTCGTCGCGAAGTCTCCGCCAATCCAGCGGACCGAGGAAGCGCGCGAGCGATGCGTACTTCGTCAGCGAATTCTTGTTTCGTGGAAGGTGACCAACAATCTGCAGTTCAGCATCAGGCAATCTCAACTTGTCCCACGCCTCGAGCAGATAATGGAGTCCTTTTTGCCGAGACGCCTGGCCTACAAATAGCATCGACAACTTACGCGGTCGGGACTGCTCAGCAGCAAAGAAATCAAGATCAACTCCGTAGGGAACCACAGAAATGCGATCTTGTGCTACGCCGTTCTCAATCAATGTTCTGCGCGTATACGTCGACGCCACGATGCACAGATCGGCCAAGAGCGGCTCTCGCGAAAAAGTCTCGAAAATGTCGGGAGCCCACAGGAGTTCGTTATTGCTGTGATCTTCGAAATCAGGCAAAAATCTGTCTGCCATGAGTGCGGCTCTCACCGATGCGGGGTGCGGTTGCATCTGCATCAGCACTTTCGAGCGCACGCCGGCAGCAGCGAACGCGGATGTGGCTACATGAGCGTACGCCAGGATCGAACACTCTTCTTTGGTCGCCACGCTGCCCGCATGCTTGCCTAATGACCCAACGCGATTAATCCATAACTCAGGTTTCCACCAGTTCTTAATTGCATACGTGGGATAAGACGCGACGCAGCCGGAGGGCAGTTCAGGATCGAACCGCCTGCTGAGTTTTGATTTGATATCCGAAGGCAAGAACCGGCTGGCGAGCGCGAACCACGGTCGATCCAACGGAGCATAGAAGTCAGTTACCAGACTCTGCAACAAACCAGATTCGTTTAGAGCAATCGGAACTTGATAAGAGTCTCTTGAGCCTGGGAATGCAACCACCCAGTGATCGTTGTTGATGGTCGCCATCTATGATTGAGAATGAAAGACTATCGCTGCTCGGCTCGCACGCGCCATTGTTTATTGCCGTCCTGTTCCACGACAATCAATAGTCGTTCATCCTGATTTGGAATTACCGTCGGCCCTTTCTGCCTGAACATTTTCCCATCTTCTTGCTCAAAGCTCACCCCAACCTCACCACGGGAGAGAGGTTTGATGTGATACGAAAATGAAGCGCCCGGTGCGAGGCTGCCGGTGCCAAAAGCCGCGCCAGGATAATCAAACTCCAGGTTATGGATTGCGCTCTGGCCGTGGTTGCGAATTGTAACGTCAACTCCGTGCGAGCGACACGTCGTTGTGCTCGCAGCTATGGTGCAGAGAACTACCGCTGTCAGGATCTTCGATTTCAAATGTTCATTCCGAATAGCTTCGATCAGGCGATAGTTGGATCCGGCATTTTCAGCGGATCTTTGCGTTCGAGAATACGCGCACTCAGCACTGCGCCGTTGCGATTGTCGTGCAGTTTCAGCGAGAAGACCAGCACGTTCCAGATATAGCGCGGACTCTTCTTCGGCAAGGGCAGCCCGCGAAATGTACGGTCAATATAAGTTTCGCGCGTATCAGCCACGGTGCGGATGATCTCCTGCCAGTCCTCCCCAAGTTCGGGGAACTCCTGAAACATGTTCTTACCCAAAAACCATGAACGCTTTTTCTCGAGCAACTTGGCCAGAGTCTCGTTTACGTACTGCCAATTGCCCTCACGATCCATGATCTCCAGCACGACATCGTCTCCCATCGCCATGTTGATGCGTGAGTAGTAGAAGTCGCGCGCATCGACCACCACCGGCTTGCCTCGCCGTTTTGCTTCAAACGAACGAAGCGCTGCGAGCAGATCGTCGACCGAGCTGTAGCCTTTGAGCAGGTGCATATCTTCGACGCCGCCAAACTTACGCTCGAGCGTCGCCGAAAGAATAATGATCGGTACTTGCGGCCGTTTTTCGCGCAGAGTACTGGCGACCTCAGTCCCAAATTGACCGGCGCCGAGATGGTAGTCGAGTACCGCTATATCGGCTTCGTGCAGATGAGCCTCAGCCTCTTCGATGGTTGCGGCCTTGATCGCCTGGTAGCCATGTTTACGCAAGATCGCCGACCGCAGGATGAGATTATCGACGTGATCGTCGAGGAGAAGCACACGGATCGGAGCTCGCTCGGCTACTGGCTTTTTTTCGTCCATGATCGTGAGGGATTGTCCCGGCCCATCCATTCCGCTACCTGCCTCAGCAGAGTTGGATGCGAGCGCCGGGATAGGAGTCTATTCGATGGGGGTCCCTTCACGAGCAGGGCTCTTTCTGCCTGATAGACGAACACTTCTCGCCAGTTCCGGCAAGCGACTAAAGACCGCGACAGCCCGCAGCCATTGGCGATTGTCGATTGCAGGATATCCGCTCATGATCTTTCCCGATTCCACGTCATTTGGAATACCCGTCTGAGCCGTGGCGATTACTTTGTCGCCGATCGAACAATGACCGGCGACACCGACTTGTCCGGCGAGAATCACATCATTACCAACTTGGGTGGATCCTGCCAGTCC
The DNA here is from genome assembly GCA_003225175.1 of Acidobacteriota bacterium. Taxonomy (NCBI): domain Bacteria; kingdom Pseudomonadati; phylum Acidobacteriota; species Acidobacteriota bacterium. The sequence continues at coordinate 62,213 of QIBA01000037.1, read as the reverse complement.
GACTTGCGCGCAAAGCAGGGTTCGCTTCCCGACCTTTGATCCGTGACCAACTTGGACCAGATTGTCGACTTTCGATCCGCGTCCAATACGGGTTTCGCCGACGCTCGCGCGATCAATGCAGGCATTCGCCTGCACTTCTACTTCATCTTCAATCACAGCTGGTCCGGACTGCATGATTTTGTGCCACTCTCCCTTGTCATCTTTCGCGAAGCCAAATCCATCGGAGCCGATCACTGCGCCGTTTTGAAGAATTACGTTTTCTCCCAGGATGCAGTTCTCGCGAACGACAGCGTGGGCATGAGCGAAGAAATTGTTGCCAATCCGGGCGCCCGGGTAAATGACGACGTGGGGAAGCAAGGTGCAGTGGTTCCCGATTTGCACATCATGCTCCACAACAACATAGGCAGCTATTGAGGCATCCTTGCCAATTTGGGCGGATGGATGAATTACGGCAGTCTTGTGTATTCCCGGAACATGCTCGTGCTGGGGATGAAACAACTCGATGGCTCGCGCGAACGCTAAATAAGGATTCTCATGGCGGAGCAAAGGACGAGGCAGGTCAGGGAAGTCGTTTCCGACAATGATCAGTGACGCTCGCGTGGAGCGCGCCATGCCTGCATATTTGGGATTCGAGACAAACGTGATCTCTCCCGGGACAGCCTCTTCGATTCCAGTGACGCCAGTTACAACAGTGTTGTCGGTGGCGTTCTCAAGCTTCCCCCCAAGACGCTGCGCAAGCTCATGCAGTTTCATGCGCGTAATTTTAGTAGGAGTACTGGTTAGTAGCTACTGCGAGCCAGCAGCTTCCTCGTCGAACATCGGTACTTGGCCGGTATCTCTCTCCTCTTTTCTTCGCCGCACGCCTCCGCCAATGACGGCAAGAACAGTGAGTGAAGTCAGCGCCGAACGTGGCACGAAGATTCTTTGAGTATTGGATCGCGTGTCAGGCGGAATGATGAAGTAGCCGTCTCCTTCGAGCAGGGTGAGGTCATTGGGCATCAAGCCTTCCAAGACATCATTATCAGCGAACTCAATGCGTACCCAGAGCCCCTCGCTGCGTGGACGACTTGTGAACGTCTTGCGGCCTAGCGACTCCGCATCGCCAAAATCGCGAACGAAGTACACGCCTTTCACCTCGCGTAGGTCGATGAAGATCACCTTGCCCGACTGCGTGAGCAGCTCCAGCTTGCCGTCGGCGAGGAACTTTGGGGCCACGTAGCCGGTCAGGCTATCGCGATCCATCTTGCGGACGATGACTTTTTTGTGCGTCGATGGCATGAGAACGTCAGCTCTGGAACCGCGATTCTCGCATGTTTACCACTCTGGTTTGGAGTTACGGCTTCAGCAGTAGCCAACTTGTCAACTGCTGTGATATTGTTCTAGGTTTGCCGTGACCTTTCAAGGCCTGCTTCAGGCTAAGTACCTGTATTGGAGATAGTTATTGGCTTCCGGTATCCGGGCCGGCCAGCCCACGCATGTCCCTCCCGGGTTGATTGTCTGGGCTCTTGGCTCGCTGTGCACATCCTGCCGTCCAAGGACAAGCTAGAACACCCGAATGGCTGATTACATATACATGATGGAGAGCCGGTTATCTCCGGCGCAGCTCCAAGTCGTTGGACAAGTGCAGGAAATCGCCCGCTCGCACGAGATGAACGTCTATCTCACGGGCGGCGCCGTGCGTGACATTATCAGCGGATTCGCCATCCGAGATCTAGACTTCACCATCCAGGGAAATGTCCACAAGCTCCGCAAGGATTTCGAGAAAGTCGGCGCGATCATCCAAGGCGAGGATGAGGAGCTTCGCATCCTCTACGTCCTTTTCCCAAACCATGTTCGGACAGAGATAGCAAGTGCTCGCTCCGAGAGCTATCCCAAACCGGGCAAGCCGGAAGTAACCTTCGACACAATCAATGAGGATCTCCGCCGTCGCGACTTCACGGTGAATGCGATGGCGCTCTCGCTCAATCCCGGTTCTCGGGGATTATTGATGGATCCGTTCAACGGAGTCGCCGATCTCGAAGCCAAGCACCTGCGCATTTTGCAGAACTACGCCTTTCTGGAAGAGCCATCGCGCATGCTGCGTGCGCTTCGCCTGATGACGCGTTTCCACTGGACTCTCGAAGAGCGTACGCAAGCCCGCTTCGACGCGGCGAAAGAAGGCAATTACCTCGAGAACATCGCCAATCGCGCGATTGGCTACGAGATCGAGCAGATCGCGCATGAAGATGATCCGCTAGCAGTGATGAGAGCCTTCGAGAAAGAAGGCTGGATGAAGATCCTTTTCCCAGCCTGGACCACGGCTAAGGTCGATGTCGCCGGACTCACGGCATTGCAGAAAACCCGCCAGCAGCTGACTGATATTGGGGTGCAATCTGATCCTGCGGCCGCACGCATGTACTTCCTGACGCGCAAGATTTCCGAGAAAGAAGTGCACGCGATGCAAAAGCTTCTGCCACGACATCACTTCGTCGAGCAATGGCTCAACATCGAAAACGATGCTAAGGATCTGGCCAAGCAGTTGTTATCGAAGGAGTATGCAGCGCCGTCCGCTACATGGAAGTTGCTGATGTCGACGCGTCCCGAATTGATTCTGTTCCTTGATGTGACCACCCGCCAGTCGGCAGTCGAGCAGAAAATCAAAGCGTTCCTGACCAAGTGGCCGCAGTACCGTCAGAAGATGCCATTGCAGAAGATGGCCGAGATGCGCATTACTCCCGAGCTGCCTGTATACCAGAAGCTGCTCGAGGAAATGTTTCTAATGATGCTGGACGGCAAGCTCAAGACCGAAGCCGAGATTGTGAAGTACCTCGAGCCACACTCACCGCCGCTTCCGGTTGCACCACCGACGCCTACACGCCGTGGCCGAGGTAAGAAGAAAGCGGCCGCTGCAGCGGCTGCTGCTGCGTCAGCACCCACGGATCGGGCCGCTCAGCCGTCACCAGCTCGCGCACCCGAAAGCCAAGCGCTTGTTAAGTCGAAGGCGCCGAAGCAACAGGCTGCGCCTACGAAGATACTTGCTCCGCAGGTTGCGGCGGAGAAAGCGGCGCCTCCCAAAGCACTTGCGAAACCCGCAGAGAAACCCACCAAAGGCCACATTAAGCTCGAAGCAAAGAAGCCGCCCGCAAAGAAGACAGTCAAAGCGCCCGCCAAAGCAAGACCAAAGGCGAAGTCCGCTGCCAAGAAACCGCCGGGTAAGAAACGGAAATAGCACGTTCCTCATAGTTCATCTGCGGATTCAATTGCTCGGAGCGCTGGGCGCGAGGCCGAGCGATCGGAAAAACCACTCCTTAACTCGCTATTGAACGCAGAACCTCTCCTGATGATCACCTTGATGGCGCGCAGTCTCTCGCGCGGTCCAAGAGCAGATCACACCCGCCAAGACACGAAACGCAGAAAACTGGGATAAAAGTCGAATTCCAGTAACGGCGTTGTTTACACTCCAGGCAGAGTAGCGTATCTTGCTTCGGCCAGATTCAGCTCTGAATCTGAGCTTTGGAGCTAATGGATGAAACTTTCTGTACGTTTTCTCACTTCGTCTTTGTCCGTACTAGCTTTGACTATGGCTGGTGTCGCGCAAACCAACGACCCCGTAGCCGCAGCGGCCTTGGCAAGTGGCACAGCTGGCTATGGTGACGTGGGCCCAATTGACATTAATCAAGTTTCACAGGTGACCATTACGTCGGATGTAGTCTTCGACGCAACTACAGGACTCGTCGAAAACAACGCCGCTGGTGGGCAGGGTCCCGGCCCGGGCAGCAGCGCCAGAGCTGTTCGAAGCAACACTTCCACAATTGATGGAATGGATGGCCTGGTTACTTTTGATGGCGCCTTTATTACCCAGGCAGGACCAAGTCTTGGCAGGTTGTTTCGATTCACGATGATGGGGAATCACCCTCTCGTGGGCGGGACAACCCACATTCCGGCACCGATCGCAACCGTCTCTTTAAATTTACTCAATCCCGACGGCGCCCTTTTCGCGACTGTACCGTTCGCTCCCTTCGAGAGCCTCACGCTCCAGTCGCCAAACTTCAACTTCATAAACTACCGCTCGGGAAATCAGATTCAGTATGCCGACGCTATACATCGAGCTCAGTTCTACAACCGAATGGCTCCGAATTGGAACACGACGCTGGTTCCCAACATCGTAGACCGAGTAACCTTTACGATTCCTAAATTTGTGAACGTCCGTCTCGCGAATGGCAATGTCGTTCAGGCACTCGGCTATGCGAGCGGAACTGCCCCTGATGGCAGCAGGTTCGTCCTGATGCTGGATCTGCTGTTCAACTCTTTGTTCAGCAGCGGGTTCATCAATGAAATCAACAACGGAACCTTCACCACTGATGCCCTGAGCACGCTGATGTTGCCCAACACCTTCCTGTACTCGTTTAATGCAAATAAGCCCCTAACTCCAGGAAGTTGCTGCGTCCTCGGTTTCCATACCTATTTCCGCGACTTGAGTGCAGTTCCCCAGCCTCGCTTCGTCGGAGAATACGCGAGCTGGATTTCTCCCGGACTGTTCGGTGGAGGCTTCCAGGACGTCACCGCTCTATCGCACGAGATAACCGAAGCCTTTGCAGATCCATTTGTCGACAATGCAACCGCCTCCTGGCAATTCGCCGGTGTTCCTGCCACTTCCAAGACGTGTCAGGCAAACCTGGAAGAGGGCGATCCGATCGAAACCTTGCCGGTTGCGTCGATCCCAATCACCATCAAAGAGAAAGGTCAGCCGTTCATCTACCATCCTCAAGTGATCCCGTTATTGCAATGGTTTGAAATGGGACCAACCTCTAATGCGATCGATGGTGCATTTAGCTTCCCAGATGAGAGCACTCTGCCGCATTCGGCGATCCCCTGTCCGAAGTAGAGTTTCATTCCAAAAAGAGGCACGCGAATCGTTGAATCGTGCCTCTTCTCTTTTTTGTTGTTTAGATTTCCCGTTCCGCCGGCCCTTTCTTCAATTCCAGCCATTCAGTCAATCCTTGACTTCACCGGAGAGAGTATGGTTCCATCTCAGTTGTCATAGGCGAACAAATAGAGAACAATGCCGCCTACTGAAGATCAATCTTCGTGGCTGTAAAAATCCACGCTTATGGGCGTCGAAACGGGCAAACAATGACAAGACCTGAAGACGTAAATCACTAGATTTTGTGATTTCAACTTCGGAATCAGAACATAGTGTGGTCAAAATCGGGAAAAGCGCTGGAATTTAAGAGTAACTCCTTTCAAATCAATTTGGCTCGCAGAAGAAGGAGGGAAGGGGTAGGGTAGCTGAAACCTCTCGATACTGGCGCTACTACAGCTCAAGCAGGTTGGGGAGAAGAGCAGAAAGCCATTAGACAGAGGAAGCATGGGACTTCTTTTCCACGAATTGACCAAGAATTCCTCAGCCTCCGGCGAATTGCTATCCGATTAGAATCGAGATGACGAGCCCTCCAAACGATGTCCGAGTTTACCCACCTTCATCTGCATACCGACTACTCTCTGCTCGACGGGGCTTGCGACGTCGAAAAACTGGTCAAACGCGTAGCCGAAATTGGCCAAAAATCGGTCGCCATGACCGATCATGGCAACATTTTCGGTGCAGTTGCCTTTTATGACGCCGCCACCAAAGCTGGGGTGAAGCCGATCATCGGCTGCGAGCTTTACGTCTGTAAGAAGGACGATCATCGCGCGGCGCCTGAAGGCGATGAGTACAACCATCTGCTAGTTCTGGCCGAGACGGATGAGGGGTATCGCAATCTGGTAAAGATCACCTCCGAGGCATCGCTGCATGGCATGTATTACAAGCCGCGCGTCAGCAAGAAATTTTTGGCTGATCATGCAAGGGGACTGATCGGACTGTCGGGCTGCCTGGCCGGAGAATTCTGCGAGAACCTCATGGCAGGGAAGTACGAGGCCGCTCGGCAAACAGCAGGGACATACAACGACATCTTCGGACGGGGAAATTTCTTTCTCGAGATTCAGGACCAGGGCCTTGCACTCGAGAGACATATTCGTCCTGATCTCCTGCGGCTCGAGAAGGACTTGGATATCCCCTTAGTCGCCACGAATGACAGCCACTACATCTGTGGTGAGGACTCCTACGCACATGAAGTTCTGCTGTGCGTCCAGACCGCTTCCTCGATTCACGACGAGAAGCGCTTCAAGTTCGAGAGCGATCAGTTCTATGTAAAGTCGGCTGACGAGATGCAGCGCCTCTTCGGCGAGATTCCGGATGCGCTGAAGCGCACGATGGCTATCGCGGAGCGCTGCAATGCGAAGATCGACAAGGTTAAGAATCCATTTCCCAAATTCGATATTCCCGCGGGAGAAGATCTCGACAGCTACTTTGAGCACGTCTGCCGCGAGGGATTTGCGAAGCGCCTGGAGATGATTCGCGCTCTGCAGGCGAAGGGTGAGCTTAGAAAGTCAATCGGGGACTACGAGCAGCGGCTTTCACGCGAGATCGACTGCATCAAGCAGATGAAGTTCTCGGGATACTTTCTGATCGTCTGGGACTTCATTCGTTACGCAAAGGAAAACCACATCCCGGTGGGGCCGGGACGCGGATCTGCTGCGGGCTCACTAGTGTCTTTTGCTATGGGGATCACGGACATTGATCCTTTGCAGAACGAACTGCTCTTCGAGCGATTCCTGAATCCGGAACGCGTCTCGATGCCGGATATCGACATTGACTTCTGCATGAATCGGCGGGGCGAAGTCATCGACTACGTGACGCGTAAATACGGACGCGAGCAAGTCGCGCAGATTATCACCTTCGGAACCATGGCTGCGAAAGCCGCAATCAAAGATGTTGGCCGCGCGATGGATATTCCTTACGGCGATGTAGATCGCATCGCCAAAATGGTGCCGAATACTCTGAATATCACGATTGATCAGGCACTGGCCGATTCTCCCCCGCTGCAGCAGGCGTATGAGAATGAGGTACAGGTCCGCGAACTGATCGACATTGCCTGCAGGCTCGAAGGCTTGGTGCGGAACTCCGGAGTTCATGCTGCAGGAGTTGTGATTTCGCCGCAGCCACTCACCGATTTGGTTCCGCTACATAAGACCAAAAACGATGAAATCGTCACCGCCTTTGATATGAAGGCGGTCGAGAAGATCGGTTTGCTCAAGATGGACTTTCTTGGGCTTACGACGCTAACGATTCTTGAAGACGCGTTGCGGCTGATCGAGCAAACGCGTGGCGTGAAGCTCGATTTGCTGGCGCTGCCTCTCACCGACCGCGAGACTTACGAAAAAGTCTTCCATACAGGACTTACGTCTGGCGTCTTCCAGTTTGAATCGCAGGGCATGCGCGACGTGCTTCGCCGCTATCAGCCCACGGTTATAGAAGACCTCACGGCCCTGAACGCGCTATACCGTCCCGGACCAATTCAGGGAGGCATGATCGACGATTTCATCGAGCGCAAGCACGGACGCCGCAAGGTCGAATACGAGCTACCGGAGTTGGAAGAGATCCTGAAGGAGACGCTCGGCGTCATCGTGTATCAAGAGCAGGTGATGCAGATCGCCAATCGGCTGGCTGGATACTCACTCGGCGAAGCTGATCTTCTGCGCCGCGCCATGGGCAAGAAGAATCCGGAGGAAATGGCCAAGCAGCGCAACCGTTTCGTAAAAGGCGCGGTCGAGCGAGGCTTCCCGGAGAAGAAGATCGTAAAAATCTTCGACCTGATGGAGCAGTTTGCCGGATACGGCTTCAACAAGTCGCACTCCGCTGCGTATGCGCTTCTCGCATTCCAGACCGCTTATCTCAAGACGCACTACCCCATGGAGTTCATGGCCGCGTTGCTGACCTCTCAGGCGGGCAGCACCGACGAAGTCGTGAAGTACATCAACGAATGTCGCGAAATGGGAATTCCGGTCGAGCCACCGGACATCAATTTCAGCGATGCCGACTTCGCGCCGCACGGTGAAGCGATCCGTTTTGGGCTCTCTGCGGTAAAAAACGTGGGCCGCAATGCTATTGACTCCATCATTCAGGCACGGGCGGAGGTCGAGAAATTCTCTTCGCTCTTCGAGTTCTGCGAAAAAGTCGATCTGCGACTTTTGAACAAACGCGTTCTCGAATCATTGATCAAGAGCGGCGCCATGGATTCGCTCGGAACTCGCGCGCAACTCATGGCTGGACTCGATCGCGCCATCGAACGCGGACAGAAGACGCAGCGCGATGCAGAATTCGGTCAGCACGGATTGTTTGGCGTCTTTGCCTCCGACATGCCGCAGCAAAACGACCGTCTGCCCGAGGTCCCAGAATGGGACGAGCATCAGCGCCTTGCCGCCGAAAAAGAAATCCTTGGATTCTTCATCACAGGTCACCCGATGGAGAAGTACCGTGACAAGCTGCAGGACTTCAGCGGGTATTTGGATACCGCAGCCATCTGCGCGATGAAACAGGGAACCGGTAAAGACGAAATTCCGACGGCTGGAATCATTTCGGGAGTTCGTGTGATCAAGTCGCGAAAAGGGGATCTGTACGCGCAGGCTGCGCTCGAAGACATGGCAGGTTCGGTCCAGGTGATCGTATTTCCGGAGGCTTACAAACGCCTCGCCGACAAACTGAAAATGGAAGTTCCAGTCTTCGTGCGTGGGGCCGTGCGTGTTGAAGAAGGAGCAAACCCGAAACTGGCGATTTCCACGATTTCATCGCTTGACGAAATTAAGCCAAAGCTCCCGCGCTCAGTGCGCATCCGCTTGCCGCTCGATATCGCGCAGCCTGAAACAGTCGATGCTCTGCACAAGCTCTTTCGTGACCGTCGCGGCGAAGCCAAGGTGCTGTTCAACTTGGAACGTCCCGGTGATTTCATGGTAGTGATGGAAGCTGACGGCTATAATGTTCAGGCTGATCGGCTTTTTATCGCACGCGCAGAAGAACTCTGCGGCCGCGGCAGCGTTCAGGTCGTTGACTGATCGTCTCTTGCCCTCAGCTATTCCCCATTCATGGACGCAGCTACCAGAGCCAGAAAAGACATTGAAAGCATTGAACGGCAGATCGCGCACCTGGAATCGGTGACCGGCGCAGATGTGCAAACCAAGCAGCAGCTTTACGAACTCCACCGCCAAGTCGAGAGCCTGCGCACGCAGTTCGAAATGAGCACGGCCTGGCAGAAGACGGAGCTGGCGCGGCATCCGCAGCGTCCTTACTTCCTCGATTATGTCGAACGCTTGTTTTCCGACTGGAGCGAGATTCACGGAGATCGGCGTTTCGCGGACGATCCAGCGCTGCTGTGCGGTATGGCTCGCTTTCATGGCCACGAAGTGATGTTGCTCGGGACACAGAAAGGTCGCGACGCCAAGCAGCGCGTCCAGCGCAACTTTGGTATGGCGAATCCGGAAGGTTATCGCAAGTCGCTACGTGCGATGAAGCTGGCGGAGAAGTTTACGCGTCCGATTATTACCTTCATCGATATTCCGGGCGCCTATCCTGGATTGGGAGCGGAAGAACGCGGTCAGGGCGAAGCTATCGCGCTTAACTTGCGAGAGATGGCACGCCTGCGTGTTCCAACGATTGCCATCATTACCGGTGAAGGCGGAAGCGGCGGCGCACTGGCGATCGCCGTAGCCGATCGCGTGCTGATGCTGGAGAACGCAATTTATTCCGTAATTTCACCCGAAGGCTGTGCTTCGATCATGTGGCGCGATGCGACAAAGAAGGAAATTGCTGCGCAAGCAATGAAGATCACTGCTCTGGACCTTCAGCATCTCAAGTGCATTGATGGAATTATTCCGGAGCCGGATGGCGGCGCTCACACCGACGTCGATGCGGCGGCAGCCGTGGTCGACGAAGTCCTTCAGAGTACCTTAAAGGAATTGTTGTCCCTGCCGGCAGATCGCCTACTCGAGTCGCGGTACACCAAGTTCCGCAACATCGCGCAGTTCTTCACTGAGCGCTGATGCCGAAATCTCAAACCTCTTCACCTCAAGCAACAAGAAACGACACCATCGTTGCTCATGCTTCCTGCCGGGTGGATCTGGCGGGCAGCACACTCGATCTGTGGCCACTCTATCTGTTTCATCCCGGCGCTGTGACCGTAAATTTTGCGGTCAACATTCTCACGCGTTGCCAGATTACTCCTTCGGCCGATCAGGCGATCCACTTCAAGTCGATCGATACCGGACGCGAAGATCACTTCCGAAACTTCGATGAGTTCTGCCGCGCGAAAGCGACGAAGCATCATTTGGCCGAGCATCTTGTGCGTTTCTTCCTTCCGGAAGGACCGCGAAATGGAAGAGGATTCACTCTCGAGACGAACTCCGAATCCCCCGCCGGCGCAGGCATCTCAGGATCCTCAGCGCTCATGGTGGCCACGGTGGCTGCTTTGGCTCAGTACATGGGAAGAGCACTCGATCGAGAGCAGATTCGCGTGATCTCACAGAACGTAGAGGCGCAGCTGATCAAAGTTCCAACTGGATGCCAGGACTACTATCCAGCGCTTTATGGCGGAGCAAACGCCATTCACCTCGACGTGGATGGCATTCACCGGCAGTCGATTGCAGTCCCGCCTGAAGACATTGAATCGAGATTTGTGCTCGTGTACACCGGAGCCCCGCGCCAATCCGGCATCAACAACTGGGAAGTGTTTAAGGCGCACATCAACGGCGAGAAGCGAGTCTTCCGCAACTTCGAACAGATTGGCGCCATTGCGCGAGAGATGCACGCAGCTCTCGAATCGGGAAAGTGGGACGACGTTGCGCGACTGCTGGGCGAAGAATGGAAACTCCGCCGCACCAACGCTCCCGGCATTACGACGCCTCTAATCGACAAGCTGATCGCAGTGGCGAAGCGCAAAGGCGCATTAGCCGCAAAAGTCTGTGGTGCGGGCGGTGGAGGCTGTTTTGTATTATTTGTTCGCGAAGGCAGTCACGAGAAGGTTGCTGAAGCAACCCGTAAGAATGGAGGCCGAGTACTTCCATTCAGGGTGAATCCGGATGGAGTTACTGTGGTAAGCGGAGCGGCGAAAGAGTTCCGGGTAGACACGCAGCAGGCTGCGTCTTCAAAATGAGGCGTGTGAAACAATCTCACCAGCACTCGATGCCACCTAGCAGCGGCGCAGCATGCTGTGTCTCTAGCGGCGAAGAGCCTGCAATTTCGGGATCTCAAAGAGCTATTCCCCTCTCAACGCGACCATAGGATCCATCTTGGAGCTCTCTGTACGGAGAGAGAACTTGCCGCGAACCTAAGTCGCTGAATTCCTGCAACTTTGTTCAGGTGTTAGATGGTGAGCTTCACGATTTCGCACAGCACTGTTCGAAGACGAACAGTGCTGCAGCATCTGTTCGGCGCCGCACAGCTCATTCCAGTTCAGGATAATCGTGGATCGGTCCCTCGCTGCGCCGTAGACGTAATCGCAGAAAAAAAGCTCCAACCTTTACCTCTTCTTTCGGTCTAACACTTGCCCATACATACCGGCTCACGACCGGAGACACTATGCAGACGTTGCTTCAGGACCTCCGTTTTGCTCTGCGGCAGTTGCGCACCTCACCAGGATTTACTGTAGTCGCGATTCTTTCTCTTGCGCTTGGGATTGGCGCGACCTGCGCTGTGTTTAGCGTTGTCTACGCGGTGCTCGTGAACCCGTATCCCTATGCGGACTCAGACCGTATGGTGCACCTGGTTGTGAAAGACAAAGGCGAAAACCAGCGGTGGATAGTCTTGAGCGGACCGCAGCTTCAGCAACTTCGCAATGCAAATTCAGTCGAGAGTGTCGCCGCGATGGACGAGTGGAACCTCACAACGACCGGCGGTGATGTCCCGGAAGATCTCACAGCAATTTATTTCACGGGAAATGCCTTCAACCATTTTGGCGTCCCGATGCTTTTAGGACGTGCGCTGCTGCCCACCGACGCACCCGAAGGTCAAGATCCGCAGCCGGTGGCAGTATTGGGCTATCAGTTCTGGCAACGACACTACAACGGCGATCCAGACATCGTCGGCAAGACGATTCAGCTCACACACAAGTCGTACACCGTGGTTGGTGTTGCTCCGTCGCGGTTCACCTGGGGCGATGGGGACGTATATCTATTGTGGAAGTTTGTGAATGATCCTGCACGGGCAGTGATGCCCATGATCAGGTTAAAGCCCGGAGTGAGTCACGCCGCGGCCAACGCGGAGTTCCAAGTTTTGCTCGAGCAATTTGCTAAGGAAACTCCGAAGCATTTTCCGGAACAGTTTAAAACTGCCATTCAGGGACTCAACGATCAATTCATCGAAAGGCTGGGAGGGACACTTCGCCTGCTATTTATCGCGGTAGCGTTATTGCTTCTCATTGGTTGCGGCAACGTCTCTATTTTGCTGTTAGCTCGTGGAACCGCCCGCCAGCACGAAATGGCGGTGCGCTCCGCGATCGGCGCGGCAGGGAGCAGGATTCTTCGCCAGCTCCTCACAGAGTCGTTGCTCCTTTCATTTACAGGTACGCTGCTAGGCGTTTTGCTTGGCTACCTGTTGCTGAACCTGATTGTGAACTGGCTACCGGCGTTTTCGTTTCCTCACGAAGCTGCCATCAAGATGAACCTTCCCGTTTTGGTGTTCAGTGTCGGGCTGGCGTTGTTAACGGGAATCGGATTCGGGATTGCCCCGGCCTTGCAATCGTCGCGTCCGGATATAGCGCAGGTAATGCAATCCAGCACACGTAAGATAACGGCTGATGTGAAAGGCCGTTACATGCACAGAAGCTTGATCGCCGGACAGATGGCACTCACTCTCCTTCTTCTTGCTTCCGCTGGAGCCGCGATGCAGGCCTTCGTACGCGTGATGCATATCGAGCTTGGGTACGATCCGCACAATGTGATGTCCGTGGGAATTCCAGTTCACGACAACACTTACACAACATGGCAGGCGCGCGCCACGTTCTTTGAACAGCTGAAGCAGAAAATTGCGGCCATGCCGGAGGTAGTCTCTGCCGGCATCTCCACCAACGCTACCCCGCCGAATAACGGATGGGAGCTGCGCTTTGAGATTTCAGGCAAGCCGGCAGCCGAGCAGCAGCGCGGAACATTGAACTTCGTCAGTCCGGAATACTTTTCTGTTCTCCACATTCCTTTGTTGCAAGGAAGAATCTTCGATCAGGCGGAGACTGCTCGGGGAGATAAGGTTGCCATTATCGGCAAAACTATGGCCCAGCGGTTCTTCCCAAATGGAGACGCGGTTGGCAGCCAGCTCCGTATTCCCGAATTGAAAGGCGAGCCACCGTTTCAGCTCACTGTTCCGGAAAGCAATTTCTGGATACGAATCGTAGGAGTCGTCGGAGACGCTCGCGACGATGGACTCAGCAAGCCGATCAAACCACAGTTCTACGTTCCCTATACCGTGTCAATGCCGGTATGGACGCAGGTCTTAGTGCGCACCCAGAAAGATCCCTTGGCGCTTCTTCACTCGATACGTCAACAAATACAGACTGTCGATCCGGATCAGCAGGTGTTTAAGCCAACCAGAAGCCTGGAGGAGTGGATTACGAACCAGCCGGAGTATGCGCGCGAACACATGATTGCCTTCCTATTCGCTCTGTTTGCTCTGCTTGCGCTGGGACTGGCAGCGACCGGACTCTACAGTGTCGTGTCCTATACGGTGGCGCAGCGAACCGGCGAGTTCGGAATTCGCATGGCGCTCGGCGCCATGCGCGAAGATGTCGTCCTGATGGTTTTCCGCTCGGCGGCTTTCAGCGTCGGATCGGGAGTGCTCGCAGGACTGGTGCTCGCGTTTGCGCTCAACCGGCTGCTTGCGACCTGGATTGAAGGCAGCTCGCGGAATCCTCTGATGCTGCTCGGGGTTACGGCGTTGCTGGTAATCACGTCGGGGCTCGCCTGCGCGATGCCGGCAAGGCGCGCATCATCAGTTGATCCGATGGAGGCGCTCCGTTACGAATGAAGTGTCAGTCAGCTCCGCAGAGTTCACTGTTAATTCGCTGATCAGCGAGATAACAGCGAATTTAACAGCGAAAAGAACAGCGAATTTTTTTGTGCCGCGTCAAACCCGTATAAACACTGGAGGATTCTTCAATGGGCAGTGAATTAACAGTGAATTATCAGTGAATCGCAACCGACGGGATTCTCGTCCTCTCATCGCGATCCTGCTCATCTCTCCCACAGCATCCTCTTCTTTACCCCGACTCGGAGTCCCGAGTCAACACTTGTAGCGTCGCTCGCCATGAAAAACGTAATTGCCAGATTCCGGCTACCGGCGCTGACCTGAGCCCAACCCGCTGGCCCTTTGGGCTCGTCTCGTGTAACCTCGCCAACGCTAACGACTAAATGCACCCGCCCGCTACCGCAGGGTTTCTGAATACCCAGCGGCTGCCGCCACTGGTACTGACATGACAAGCCGCAAAGCACTCTCAGTCTACCTGGTACTCACGCTCGCCATCAGCGCGATTTTCTGGACACTCATCATCTGGAGCAAGCACCTCTCCGCCGGCTTTGGCTACGTCTTCGGACTGATGTGGAGCCCTGGCGCAGCGGCCCTGCTCACATGCCGCATCCTCAAGCGCGACGTCCGCTCTCTCGGCTGGACGTGGCCGCAGCGCAAATATGTCGTGTTGAGCTATGTCATTCCACTGGCATACGCCGCCGTTGCTTACGGCACAGTCTGGATTACCCGCCAAGGCGGATTCAACTCCGATTTCGTCACCCGGCTCGTCTCCCGTTTCGGACTCAGCGGGATGCCGCCCGCCGGCGTGCTGGTGCTTTATCTGGTGCTCGCATCGACCGTGGGAGTCATTCAGAGCGTCAGTTCCGCTTTGGGAGAAGAGATCGGATGGCGCGGATTCCTTGTCCCTGAACTCGCGAAGGTCACGTCGTTCACCAAGGTCAGCCTGATCAGCGGAGTGATCTGGGCAGCCTGGCATACTCCAATTCTTCTGTTCGCCGACTACAACGCCGGCACCAACCGCTGGTATGGCCTGGCATGCTTCAGCGTGATGGTCATCTCCATCAGCTTCATCTTCGCCTGGATGCGCCTGGCCTCCGGCAGTCTCTGGACCGGCGCCATCCTGCACGCCAGCCACAATCTGTTCGTGCAAGCCGTCTTCGACAACTTCATGCGCGACACCGGCCGCACACTCTGGCTAACCACCGAATTCGGAGCCGCACTCGCACTCAGCGCCGCCGGCTGTGCCCTGCTCTTCTGGACAAAGCGCAACCAACTCAGTCATCTCGAAGCAGCGCCGCAAACCGTCGCTGCGAAGGCAAGTTAGATAAGCGTACTTTTCTGAAGGCAAGCGGCGGAAGATTCATTGACGCCCCCCCGCAGAAATCGGCAAATCGGGTGATCGGGTGATCTGGAGAAGTGAATAGCCAATGGGGCTCCTCGCAGCCCAGTGCACGTGTAAATTATTAGTTCCTTTTTGAATTTGTCGTTCTAGCAACTCCTGAGCGGAACAAGGAGGATGGGAGTGGCGATCAATGTTCGCGGTATGGCGCCGCTGTTGCAGGTCTTCGACATGCCCACTTCACTCACCTTTTATTGCGATAAGTTGGGCTTCGAGATTGTCACCTCGGATGGGAAGCAAGAGCCGGACTTTGATTGGGTGCTGCTAAGGCTTGAGGGTGTAGAACTCATGCTGAATACGGCCTATGAGCGAGCGAACCGTCCAGCAAAACCGGATTTGGAACGCACCCGCGGCCATCGAGATGTCACGCTGTATTTCGGCTGTCCCGATGTCGATGGGGCCTATGCGTATTTGCGTAGCATGAAAGTGGACGCGAAGGAACCAAAGGTGGCGTGGTACGGCATGAAGCAGATGTACCTCAAAGATCCTGATGATTACGAGCTTTGTTTCCAGTGGCGCGCAAGTTAAAGGTTGCCTCCCACTTTGCGGGAAGCAAGCACTGATGGTTTGCCTACTCCGATGGCATACTCGGCGGCAGCGTGTGCAAGTAGCCGCGTGGAATCCAGAGTAGGCAGAGGGCAGTCGTCGGGTCGGACCAAAAGGGGAATCTCGGTGCAGCCGAGTATCACCGAATCGCATCCTTTCTTTTTGAGGCGCGAGATTACCTGGTTGTATCGCAGCCTGGATGTTTCCGGAAAACTGCCGTGGACGAGTTCGCTCCAGATGACCTCATCAATCATCTGCTGGTCCTCAGGTTCGGGCGGAAGTACATCAATGGAGTGACGGCGGAAAGCGTCGCGATACATGGGACCAGTCATAGTGAAGCGAGTTCCAAGTAATCCCGCCTTCTTCGATGCCTTGCGTTGCGCTTCTTGGGCCACAACATCGCCGATATGCAGCCAGGGAATGGGCGAGCGATCGATGAAGTATGCCCACGAAAGATGGCAGGAGTTGTCTGGGCAAATTGCAAAGTCAGCTCCAGCTTCCGCGACCACTTTTGCTGACCTCAGCATGAGCTCGCCAACTCCGCGATAGTCGCCGGCGTTGAACGCAGGCATCCACTGCGACATGGCAATTGAGTGTAGCGTCACCGTCGGATGGTTGTACTCGCCGAGGTATGGTTCCGCCGCTTGGGCGATCGTCCGATAGCAGAGCGCAGCACCCTCGGCGCTGCAGGCGACAATTCCTATGTTTTTCATAACATGACAAACCGATTAGATTTACGCCGCATGCAAGGTGACAAGCGTGACCTCGGGCGGACAATGAAATCGAAATGGAACTCCCACCGTCCCGATGCCGCGGTTGGTATATAACTGCAGACCTCCGACACGGTAGTAGCCTTCGTAGTACTTCCTTCCCATTGGAGGCAAATACAGAGGTGGCAGACCAGGAGCACGAACCTGCCCGCCGTGAGAATGCCCTGAAAATTGAACGTCGATCCCCAATTTTGCCGGACCGTCTGCGATGTCAGGTTCGTGCGCAAGTAGGATTTTTGTTTCCTGAGAAGGAATTCCCGATGCTGCAGCATCGAGGTCCGCATTTCCCTGAAGGGCGTCGTCAGTTCCAAGGAGCCAGAGTCTACTCCTGTCCTGCTCGATGGCATGTCTAGCGTTTTGCAGAAGGCAAATTCCATGCGACGTAAGCGCAGAAGCGACGAAGCTGGCATCTGTTGCGAAATCGTGATTTCCGAGCACCGCAAAGGATCCAAGTCGGGACTGCAACCGCGCAAGCACCTGGGCACAAGGTTCGGCTTTTTTGGCAGCCGCCCTCCTGTTGCCTACCAGCGGTTGCGAAACAAAGTCGCCGAGCAAAGCCACCATGTCAGGATGGAGATTGTTCACCGTGTCCACGGCTGCGCCGATCTCCCTTTCCCCAGTGTACGGACCAAAATGCAGGTCGGAAAGCAGAGCTATTTTGAAGCCATCAAAAGCTGCCGAGAGTCGTTGAACTTTGAGATCTACGTGCCTGATATCAATCTCATTCGGTTCAATTGCCCACGCATAACCTGCGAGCCCCAAACTCGCTGTGCCCACCACTAGCGAAGCCCGTTTCAGGAGTGTTCGGCGCGACAGTTTCGACGAAGCTGGAGCTTTTGGTGAGATGACAGGGAGACTGATCACGACCTTCTAGATTACAGAAGAACGCCGATTCGGTTCGGATGCGTGTAGGACTCACTCTCACCGCTTCAGGGCAAAGAGCAGAATCAAGAGCACGGCTATCAGGAAGAGGACATTGAGCCCAATAATGAGTGGCAGGTAAGTCAAAATCTTCGATTCCGCTTTCGGAACCGGGGGTGGAGTCGCAGGAGGAAAGGCTGCAGCCAGGTTGGGCACTTGCGGCGGCTGCCAAGGTGGCACACCCTGCGGCATTGGAGGCGATGCGAATTGCGGAGCTGGCGCAGGTGCGACCGTGGGCATCAGAGGCGCCGATGCTGTTGGCCACGCAGGCATCTGCGGAGCTCCGGGCATTGCCGGTGTTTGGCCCGTGGCTGCGGGCGGCGCGGAGTTGTTTGCTGCTGGTGCTGTCTGCTGCAATTCCCTCAACTGACGAGGACTCACAACACGTGTGTACTCGCTCGGACCCGACGGCAGAGGAGCCATCGCCGGCGCGCTGCTTTCTCCGCTGAAGAGTCTTGTTGCTCCAGCCTGGGGTGTACTTCCAGGACTTGCCGAAGATGGACTCAGGCCAGAACCGGAGATCATTTGTGTAAGTTCTCCGGCAGGCTTCGGCGGGGTTGGCGTTGGTCGAGCGGAAGGAAGCGAACCTTTGAACAATTGCGTAAATCCGCCTGCCGTCGACTCAGTGGCCGGTACGGTCGTCGGTGGCGTCGCAGATGGCTGAGCTGAAATCGAGGAGCTTTTGAACAGCCCCGTAAAGCCGCTCGGCCCCGACGAGAAGGGTGTCGGTGATGAGACCGGCTTCGGCGCGACGAAAGTCGACTCGTTTTTGAATAGTTCAGTGAATCTGCCTGTTCCAGATTGAGCAGATAAAGGAGAGAGCGGCACCTGCGCCGCCGGCGTTGATGGTGCTGCGGCAGCCGGAGATTTGAAAAGCTCCGTAAAATTCGGTGTTTTCGCTCCAGACGGACTAGAAGCAACTGAGGGCTGCGTATTCTCAGGTGCTGCTGGTGGAGCCGAGCTAAACATCTCTCTGGATTCGCTTGGTCTTGCCTCACTTGGAACTGGCGGGTTGGTGGCCGGACGATCGAAGACGCGCGTGACCTCGGTTTGGGGTTCAGAAGACTGCTTCTGAGCCGGCGCGTTCGACCCAAACATTGTCGTGAATGCTCCAGATCCAGCAGAAGCGGATTGTTGGCTGGCTCCGCTCACCCGGGCCGGAACGCAATCTGGGCCACTCTCAGGGAAAGAGCCCAACGAATTCACGTTTCCAAACTCTGCGGTAAAGGGTGTTGGAGATGCCGGAGTCTTTGGATCTAAGAGAGACGCTGGTCCGGTAGGAGTGCCGGTAGCCATGAACGACTGAGTAAACGAACCAGGAGCCTTCGGTTTGTCATCGGCGGTTCCTGGGGAAAAGAACTCGTCATCCTCTCGGTTGGAATTCGCGTTACTTGACACCTATCCCTCGATTGATGGGGGCTGCTTTTACATATAAGTACGAGGCGACAGCTTACTCTGGTTGTCCTTGACAGTAAAGGAGAACCCGCATACGATGCAGTTCCCGAATCACTTCAGTTTTTACCCTCGGTCCTTCACTTTGAAGGTCAGTGTGGTGTTGTCGAGTTTCATTCACCAGGGACCCGGGCAAAGCCTGCGGATTAAGTTATGAAATCACTTTCCCGGGTTGTGTGGTCCGAGGGAATGTACCTTGGGCCCCACCACTTCCAAACACAGAGCCGGTACTTCGAAGACTCCATCCACTTCGCCGTGGAGCAATGCTGGTTTGAACCTTGGGGCGTGGTTTCCTGCAAGCTGGATGATTCGGCGATTCAAAACGGCCGCGTCTTATTACTTGGCGCCCACGGAATTTTCGAAGACGGATTAGTCTTCGACATGCCCTCATCAGACGAGTTACCAGCGTCGCGGGACATTCGTGAGCAATTTTCTCCTCTGAGCCAGGAAGTGTTATTAATGCTGGGCGTTCCGAAACGGCAGCCAAATCAGGCCAACTGCGATCTGGAAGGTCGAAACGGGTCAGCTCGTTACGTGGCCGTGAAGCGCGCCGTGGCCGACATAAACAACGGCAGCGACGAAAAAGAGGTTCGCGTTGGGCAGAAGAATATCCGAATCCTGGTTGAGTCTGAGTGTAATGATTCGCTGCAAACTATTCCAATAGCGCGGGTCCGCCGTGATGGAGGAGGGCATCTCGTATACGATCCCAAATTCATCCCTCCGTGCACGAAACTTACGGCCAGCTCACCGTTGCTGGGGATGATCCGGCGATTACTAGAGACCCTGCAGGAAAAGCAAAAGTTTTTCTCGCGCACGCAAAATGCCGCCGGTGTATTTCAGGCCGGCACGCGTCAGCTCGATGTCGCAAATTTCTGGTTTCTGCATACGGTGAACAGCGCGATTGCGGCGTTGAGGCACCTGTACACGTCGAAGCGTGGTCATCCCGAAGAGTTGTTTGGACAGTTGTCCCGTATTGCCGGTGAGCTGTGCACTTTTGGGATGGATTCGCATCCGGACAGTCTGCCGCTTTACAACCACCGTGAATTGGAACAGTGCTTCGGAGTCCTGGAAGCTCATATTCGTAGACACCTGGAAATCCTGGTACCCACGAATACGGTTAACATCCAGCTGACGCCGGTGCAGCGTAACTTTTATAGAGGTGTGGTGCAGGATCAGCGTTGTTTTGGTCGCTCGACATGGGTGCTGGGAATCCGTTCTTCCGGGAGTGAGGCGCGCCTGATCGGGCGAGTCCCGGAGATTGTGAAGGTGTGCTCGCACGAGTGGATCAGCAAACTAGTCACCCGCGCACTGCCCGGACTGGTGATGAGATACCTTACCGTTCCCCCGTCGGCAATTTCGCCGAAAGCTGAATTCCAATACTTTTCGCTCGACAAGATGGGGCCATGCTGGGAACACATCTCGAGCACGCGAGAAGTAGGCGTCTACGTTCCGGACGACGATTTGCCGTCAGTCGAGCTTGAATTGCAGGTTGTCCTGTAGAGTCGCTGGCGATCCAGCTAGCACTGTGGGTTTTTCAGAGTAGGGAGGAACCATGTCGGCTCAAGCCATAGAAAGAAGATCGAACCTGGCCCTTAGCTTTCAGGAGATCTTCACCGCCATTGTCCGCTTGCGATTCAATCGCCAAGCCGTGCCGAGCGCCGACAGCTTTCGCGATCACATCCGCCATGCTCTGAAGACTGCATCGCAGGAAGCAGTACAAAAAGGCTATAACGTTGACGACGTAAAGCTCGCCGCTTTCTCCGTCATCGCCTTTCTCGACGAATCTGTTTTAGCTTCCACCAATCCTGTCTTTTCCACCTGGTCGCGATTGCCGTTTCAGGAGGAGCTGTTCGGACAGCACATGGGTGGAGAGGCGTTCTTCCAGTATTTGCAACAACTGCTGGCGCGCCGCGATTCTGCTGAGACTGCCGACATTCTCGAAGTCTTCTATCTGAGCTTGTTATTGGGTTACCGTGGTCGCTATGGGATGGGTTCATCCGGCGAACTGCGGGCTGTCATGGACAACATTCGCGACAAGATTCATCGGATTCGCGGCTCGAACGCTCCTCTGTCGCCGCAGTGGGCTATACCTTCCGAAGCGGCTCCCCCCAGGCGTTCCGACCCGTGGGTAAGCAGACTCATGATCGCGGCCGTAGCAACTGCGGCCATTACGTTGGCTGCTTATGCCGCGTTCTTGTTTGGGTTGATCTCTGGCGCTTCAACACTTCACGGGATTGGCGGATAGTGACGCGGTCCATAACCAATTGCGAATGTCGCAATGGGAATTCATGACGCTGCAACTCGCAAGCGTCCTGTAAGGGGCTCGAAATGGGGATTTACATCATCACGGCCGTCGTGCTGCTTGTTTGCCTGGTCCTTTCATGGCTGGTCGGCTCGATCCTTCACCTGCAGGGTACGAGTGTGTGGGTGCTTCGCGGAATCCTTTCCTTGCTCTGCCTCGCAGGTGCCGGGCTGTTTCTCTGGTTTGATCGCAAGGTGAAGCGGGAAGAGTCCGGAGCGGGCGTTGCCGCAGCCGGGACTGAAATCGATGTACTGCTGAGGGAAGCGGACAGGAAACTAAAGGCCTCACGGGCCGCTTCAACGACCATCGCGTCCATGCCCGTCATCTTTATTCTTGGCGAGAGTGGAAGCGCAAAGACCTCCGTCATCCTGCATTCCGGACTCGAGCCGGAGCTTCTCGCCGGGCAGGTGTATGACGGCTCTGATGTTGCTTCAACCGGCGTCCTTAATGTGTGGTTTACCCGCAAGACGGTGTTTATCGAGGTCTCAGCAAGGATTGCGTCCGATGCCGGGAGCTGGGCTCGTGTTCTGCAAAAAACGCGTCCAAGCCAGATAAAGTCCGCATTTGGGAAGGGACAATTTGCCTCCCGCGCGGTGCTCATGTGCTTCGACAGCGAAAAGTTTGCGTCCGGCGGCGATGCCCTCGCTGCTTCAGCACGGCGCTTCGCCTCGTCCCTAAGGCAAATGGCCGCTTCCCTGGGTGCGGATTTCCCGGTGTACACGCTCTTCACGCGCATGGACCGGTTGCCGCACTTTACTGAATTTGTTTCAAATTTGACTCAATCGGAATCCGGCGAAATCTTGGGAGTAACGCTTCCCCGGCGCAAAGGCGGTCAAGGTCTCTTCGTTGAAGAAGAGAACAATCGCGTTAACCAGACTTTTGATCAGCTTGTCTATTCACTTTCCGAGAAACGCATCGAATACCTGCCGCGCGAAGCCGCGGCTGAACGCCTGCCATCGCTCTATGAGTTTCCCCGCGAACTCCGCAAACTGCGCAGTGTCGTTTCCCCATTTCTCATCGAGCTGACGAAACCCACACAACTCGGCTCCAACTGCTTTCTGCGCGGTTATTACTTCTCTGGCATAAGGCCCGTAATCATAATGGAGTCTGTCGCGGCTGCTGCCCCAGCCACTTCCGCCGCGCTTGCGAGCGCCGGCGGAGGGGCGACACGAATGTTCCGAACCTCCGATATTCAGGTCCAGGCACAAGCTCAGCCCGCGGCGCGAGTCGTGCAATCGCGCAAAGTCCCGGAATGGACCTTCCTGCCGCACTTGTTCAATGAAGTCATTCTGCGCGATCGCGGAGCGCTGGGCGCGAGTGGCGAGAGCGCGCACGTGCAAGTTACGCGCCGCATTCTGTTTGGAATCGCAGCGCTGCTTTGTCTAGTGGTGCTTATGCTCGCTGCGATTTCCTTTTCCAACAATCGCTCGCTCGAGCAGAGTATCGCGGCCTCCGCCGAATCTCTCGCAAAGACTTCTCCTGCTCCGACCGACACGCCTTCTCTGGATCAATTACAGGAGCTCGAGAAGATGCGCGCGGGGCTCGCTGATCTGCAGTCGTACGAGAAAGACGGAGCGCCATTCGGTTATCGCCTGGGTCTTTATTCCGGAGATCGCATCTATCCAGACGCACACGCACTGTACATCCGTTATTTCCAACGCCTACTCCTCTCTTCCGGCCAGGCAAACATGTTGGTTAGTCTGAAGCAGCCTCCGGCGACGCGCAGCAGCGATGACTTTCAGCAGATGTACACGACGCTGAAGACTTACTTGATAACCACGTCGCATCATGAGAAGGCCGATTGGACTGGGTTTGTTCCGGCCTTGCTGGAACGCTCGAATACCTTCCGGCGCACGACGGACCCAGCCACACAGGACTTGATCCGCAAACAGTTTGCGTTCTACTCCGCCGAGCTGATTGCGGCGAATCCGTACTCGTCTGAAATCGACACAGTGGCTGTGGAGCGAAGCCGGACTTATCTGAAGCAGTTCAGCGGTATCGAGACCGTCTATCAGGCAATGCTCGATGATGCCGCACGCGGAAAATCCGGCATCAACTTCAACCGCCAGTTTCCCGGATCGGCACAGGTCGTCGTCGACACCTATGAGGTTCCCGCAGCCTTTACGAAAAATGCATTTCAGGCCATGGAGAAGTCCATGCAGAATCCTGAAAAATTCAGGGGAGAAGAGTGGGTCTTAGGTCCCCAGACCGCGCTGAATATCTCATTGGAATCATTGCGATCGCAGTTGCCCATCCGGTACTACAGTGACTATGCGGCAAAGTGGCGCGCATTCCTCAGATCCGCGCACGTAGTCAACTACCAGGATCTGAAAGATGCAGCAGATAAGCTCTCGCGCCTCATCGGCAATGACTCTCCCCTTTTGGCGCTCTTCTGGCTGGCAAAAGAAAATACCGCAGTGGAGGCGCCCGCAATTCGCGAGGTCTTCGACTCGGTGCAGACGTTGGCTAAGGATTCGAGCCAGGAAAAGTTGCTAGGTCCGGGGAACCAGGTGTATATGGGCGCTCTGTCGCAGTTGACATCGGTGATTACTGCAGTGTCGAGTGCTCCTAAGCCCGATCCGGCACTTTTGGGGCAGGGCTCGCAGGCGGCCTCTACTGCGCACGGCACGGTTACGCAAATCGCTCAGGGCTTCCGCATCGATACCCAAGGCCGAATTGACGCGCATGTAAAGCAGCTGATGGATGATCCGATCATCAAGACCGAGGCGGCCCTGTCTGCCGCCGGAGCCATGGGCGCGGACGACGCATGCCACATTGTGAATCAGGTAACGGCGAAATACCCGTTCAATCCCAAGGCAAGCCAAAGAGCCACTTTGCAGGAGGTACAGGATCTGTTCCGTCCCCAAACGGGAAGGCTGTGGACGCTCTACGACTCACAGCTCAAGAGCATTCTCCAGCGCCAGGGAAATCAATTCATTCCCACCGGTACAGTCCCGGTCTCACCTCGTTTTGTGAGCTTCATGGAGAGGGCAGCCCAGTTCAGCGAGACGCTGTTTCCGAACAATTCACCGACGATCCACCTAACCTTCGCACTACGCCAACTGCCAAGCAAAGGAATCGATCAGGCGACGATCGTGATCGATGGCCAGACCCTGGCCAGCGCCGCCCGCCAACAGTTCGTGTGGACTGGCAGTGACACATCAAGCGTGTCGCTAACCGCAACCTCAGGAGCCGTAACGCTGCCACCTCTCACGGGACAAGGTCCATGGTCACTGTTCGAGTTCTTCCAGAGTGCCGACTGGACCGGAGGAAATCCCGCCACGCTAGAGTGGCCCCTGCAACTTCAGTTCGGCCACAAAAGCATCAGTGAAGGCGCACGCACTGCTGTGCGCTACGAGCTCGACACACAAGGCGCCCAGGTCTTCAGAAAAGGATTTTTGGATGGCTTGCGTTGCGCAGCCAAGTAACGAATTTTCGCGGCTTTGAGAAGACTGACGAAGTCAGTCCAGCATCAAGTCGTTGTTATAAACTACCAACCCTCATGTCGTCTGTCGCCAAACAGGCCGGTCTAGTTCCTCTGCTGAAAATCAGTTTTGAGAAGAGTCCCGGTCGGCGACAGGAGTTTAGGTTCCAACGATCGTTCCGCATCGGACGTCTTGACGAATGCGACGTTTGCATCAAAGACGAACACGTTAGCCGTCATCATGCCGAGATCGCTTTTGAAAGTGGCCAGTGGTGGGTTCGAGACCTGGAAAGCAGCAACGGCACTTATGTCAGTGGGCAGCGCATCCAGCACATGTCTATCGGACAGAGGTTAACCATCCGGCTTGGAAATGAGGGCACTGAGGTTCACTTTGAAGTAGAGAAACTGGCCAGCCCAAAACCAGTTCTCCAGTGGGGCGAGCCGGGCAAAGCAGAGGTCCAGAAAAATACCTCGCTGGCGCATTACCTTCAGCACTACTTCGGAAAGTCGGTTGAGGGCGAAACGGTTGGTGAACATACGTTTCGTGTGCGACAGGCATTTGCCTATGTTCAAGCCAAGCAGAAGAGGAAGTACGGAGGCATCATCGCGGCCCTTGTATTTGTCGTGGTACTTGCTGGAGCGTTTGCCTTTTATGAGCACCAGCAGAGTCTTAAGCAGAGAGCTGTTGCGCAAGAGCTGTTCTACACGATGAAGTCTCTCGATCTCGATGTAGCCAACCTGGAGAGGCTGGTAGCACAGACGGACAGTAAAATCGGCCTCGACGAGATCCAGAAATATCGGAATCGGCGGAAAGAGGTGGAGCAAAGCTACGACCACTTTCTAGCGACCTTGCATATCTACAATCCCAAAATGACGGAGCAGGATCGAAACATACTTCGCATCGCACGCATCTTCGGTGAGAGCGAATTAGATATGCCGCCGGGTTTTAGCGAGGAAATTAACAAGTACATCAAGAAGTGGCAGGGTTCAGGCAGGTACGCGAAGGCAATCCAGACAGCAAAAGCAAACGGATACACGAGCAAAATTGCGAATGAACTATTGGCCCAGGGACTTCCGCCGCAGTTCTTTTATCTCGCACTGCAGGAGAGCAACTTCGACCCGTATATCAGCGGTCCGATGACAAGAAAGGGCTACGCCAAAGGGATGTGGCAATTCATTCCCGAAACTGCAGTGAAGTACAGCCTGCACCTCGGGCCTCTGGTCGACCTCAGACGGCCAGACCCCTCCGATGAACGAGATCAATACGAAAAAGCCACCAAAGCCGCAGCCCGCTACCTGAAGGATCTCTACAGCACAGACGCCCAAGCCTCCGGCTTCCTGGTAATGGCCTGCTACAACTGGGGCGAAAACCAGGTGCTGCCATTAGTCCGCAGCATGCCAGCTAACCCAAAAGACCGCAACTTCTGGCAACTACTCTCCAAACACAAAGACAAGATCCCGCAAGAGACCTACGACTACGTGTTCTACATCACTTCCGCTGCTGTGATTGGGGAGAATCCTCGGCTGTATGGGTTCGATTTTGATAATCCGTTGGCGAATTAGGCGCGTGAATGTAATCTGTCACGAAGCAATCTCCAGACCACCCGGTTTACGTTCTCTTCACAAGGCGGCCTAATGCCGAAACACACGTTCACTCAGGCGAATGTCTTGCCCCCATTGCAGGGATGTCTCAGTCCGTACTCCTTGCGTGGGAGGCGGATTTCGGATATAAGACCTCCCGATCAATCCTCATTTTGGCAACGGAGACTGCAGCATGGCGACGGTTGTCGATAATGGACCGCCACTGAAACTGAAAGCGGAATCCGGAGATTCGCTTTGCCTGCTGGCTATCGAAGCTGGATTCGAACACTGTCAGCGTTTGCGGGATGCGAATGCTGGCAAAGATTTTGTTACAAGTCGCCACCTCGAACCCGGCGACATCGTCGTCGTCCCCGAACGGGACATCAAGGACGAATCCAAATCAACTGATACTACTTCGACCTTCGTCAAACTCACGTCACCTCCATTCTCTGTTCGCTTTGTGCACGGTTCGGGCACAAAGACATACGCTGATGATGACACGCTTTTAGTCCTGAATGTGAGCAACATTAGGACTGATATTGATCTGCCGCCGGGATTTGGATTCGATTCAAAAGGAGATCGCGACGGCGATACTTTCAAAGTGGAAGTCGTCGATCCAGCAGCAGGAGGTACTGTAAATGTTCGTCTGGAGGCGCTCCGACCAGTGTACGCAGCTGATGGCACGATTGATCACCATATCTTGTTTGCAAGCGTGGGACATGAAGCTGACCGTCGGATCACAACATTGAAGTGCAAAAAAGTACGCTCGGCTCCTGCCTATCGTTCCAAGTATCTGCGCCTGGTTGTAGACCACGATGACAAAAAGTCTGTTAACGAGCAGACTCTGCTAGTTGGTACGCTCGTAGACGATGGCGATGAAGCCGTCGAAATCCTGGACCAGCGAGTGCGCGCAACCTACGAGTATTCAAAATGTCCTGCCACCGGTGCTACGAAGTGTCACGCGACAGAAGAGCTGGATGTTGGCGAGTCGAAGCAACGCGCCAAGATGGCGGTACATATCCTAAAAAATGGCAAAACGGGAGTCCCGGTTTCAACAATTGACCAAGCACGCCGAAGTTGCCTGAAGTACGTGCGCGAGCTCTACGCACAGGCGAATCTAAGTTTGACAATGGTACAGCAGGTTCGCGAAGTTCCCGCTCCCGCGAACATGATAGCGGTCGCAAACGGCTGGGCGCGACGTGCGGTGGGGGGAAAAAAAATCTCTATCCGCCTACGTGTTGGAGCTATGTTTGATGAAACAGTTGAGACTACAACCGTCGCAAAGGAGAAGCCAATCGCAACCGCGAACGCTCTGGCCGATGCTATCAGAGCTTCGTTTACGGCTGCGCTGCCGCCCCTTACAACGACAGTTACGGTGACAGAGAACCCGCCGCTCATCGGCCAGGTCTATCGCACCGCAGATATTGTGATTGGCGATCCGCTGAACGAAGACGTTCGCCTAACAATTGTCAAGAACAACGATGCTAAACATCCGGTGAGCGTTGGCAGAATCGTTGGAGCGAAGGTACAAGAATTCGATGGCACCAATGCGCACGTGGGAACTCTACAAGAGCGCGTACTCGTCAAGAACTACAACAGCGGTTCCGATCGGATAGATATTTTCATCGTTGATACGCTCAGCGCCGGTTCTTGCGGGGAAGCATTTCCTCCAAATGCTGCGGACCCGCCCAAGGAGCAACCAATCGACGAAATGGTCAACAGCGCACTTATCTTCAAACAGACGATAGTTAAGGCAGATAATTTCCACACCACCGTGCCGCACGAAATGGGGCACATCTTAATGGACCGGGGGCATGCGATTCCTGCAACCGAGATGATGGGCGCGGGTTCGCCGGTTGGCTCACATGAGCGCGTCGTGAACGGTCCCAAGCGCATCAGCGACCCTCTTCCGCCGAAGAAGATAGCCTTCAGCGATGGCAAGCCTGCAGGCAATCCGGTGATGTTTATTCGAACTGGCAATGCTGCACTGTTGGATGGATGGTGATCCGTGCCTGAGCAAACCCCACGCACAGCATACAAATTTGCGCGCTGTGCGGCCGTTGCCGCGCTGCTCGCGACCGGAGTAGTTGCAACTGGAGAGCAGAAAATGATTGATCAGCAAGTGTTGAATGAGAGCGAACGCCTTGCCGGCTATTTGGCAGCCAATGCGAAATACAATGTGGTTCCGCCGCCGGCAATAGAAAACCGAGCCGAAGCTGTTCGCTTCGTGCGCGAGCACCTTACGTCGACACAGTCGCTCGGAAATCTGCGCAAGCTCTCCCGGCTGGCGGTCTTCTATCAGCTCAGCGAAACATCCGGCGGCTTTGAAAACCTGCTAACAGAAAAGGAAGCGGACGCGACAGGCGTCCCGAAAGCCGCCGTCTTGTTAGTGACACTTGCTTGGATTGGCAATGAAACACAAGTTGCAAACGCCGCACAGGAATATCTCAGGCAGCTTGAAAATCGCGCTGACATCGAATCGCAAAGGCAGCTAATACTGGAGGTATGCCAAGCCTTGGGATCGCCTGCCGCGATCGCGCAGCATCGGCAATGGGTTACTACACACATGCAAGCGGCGCAGCGTCAACTCGCGGACGCGGAAAGAGAACACCGCGACCGCCAAGTCAGTGGCTTGCGTAACGAGGTTGATGAACTCGAGGAGTATTTGGGGGGCGATGTTGCCCGGACTGAAAGCGAAATCGCCCTTCGGCAGCGCATCCTACAGTTAAGTCCTACCGAGCAGATCTCCCGGCTGGCGCGCTTGTATCTTGAGACTGAGGACTACGCGACTCCGGCTTTGGCTTACTGGGCGGGAATAACTTTGCTGCGCATGTCGAGTCGCGCACCAGATCTGCGGGCACATATCGCCCGAACATTTGTTGAACGTGCGAGAGAACATGAGAAACCTGTTGACCCCGGCGATGAGGAACATGAACTGGTTCGAGCCAAGGCGCTGCGAGCAGCACAGCTGTTTGGAGCTAGTTTCGACACTCAGCAATTAAACTGGCTGCATACACAGCGCGACACTGGAAGTGACCTGCTTGCTTGGCGTCCGCAGTGGCAATATCTAGAGGATCGCGGACAGCGATTCAAGAAAAAAGCTGAGGACCGGGGTAAGCAATTCAAGAAAAAACCATAGAGGCACGTCCGATGAGTGTGTGGGCTAGAAGGCGGAGGTTAAACATCGTAACTGCGTTGGCAATGCTTAGCGCAGTTTTCGAGATTGGATGCGACAGATTCGAGCAACGCCCTAGCGAGACGCATATAGCCTCGTCGTCTGCGCGAGTAGCAACTTCAGCATTACCTCACGAAGCGCAGGCGGAATCTCAAGCACAGTCGGAACACGGCGAGGATAAAGCAAAGCTGGCTGACAGCGAATGGTTTTACCGCATGCGCGGTAACTTGGACGCCGCGAACCTCAGCTGCACAGCGCGCTCTCATGTATCAGAGGTTGCCTCCGGCGAAAATCGATGCATTGACTGGGAACTCATCGGATTGAAATGCAAAGGAAGCCGAGATGCCGACTGGGTACACGAAGACGGAAATAACGGAAAAATTTGCAAGACCCAGCAAGCTTGGGAGTTGAAGAACGATCTGCCGGGCCAGGCATTCTGTGCGCCCACGGTCACGGAAGCAAAAGATGGGCACGCAGCATCAGTTCGACTTGAATGTACGTGGCAATGCCGAACCGGCGCCAATCCCTGCGCCGGCACCGCGACTTATGAATTCTCGCGTATAGCATTTGCGACAGGAGTAAAGAAGAATGGCGCCGCATCAACCGTCGTATCACATCCTTGACAATACATTTGCCGAAAAGGATCAGGGCCTGACTGTCCCTGAACGGCGCAACTCCAGTGACACTCCAGAATTGCTGGTGTGTCGTACGGCAAACGGTACTTCGGACTTCAACACTATCGAGTGCGGTGGATTCCTTCTGCAGATCAGCAATCTGGATCGAAACGATCCACCCGGCTATCAAGACGGAGTCTTTCCCCGCGGTCAAACTTTCAACAACAATAGTGGCAAGGATTTCCGTATTACGACTGAGCCGCGCATGCCGCAAATCAAGGTCCAATGCACCATATCTGGCTTTGATCCGGCGGACGTTCCAATTTACTGGCGGCTACATTGTCGACATGTCTTGTGCCGACATTGGAATGTAGGTGGAGTAGAGCCGCCGGCAACGCATGGTCCTTATCGTTACCGCGGACAATGCGAGGTCCTTGATGACGAATGGCAGGGAAAGAGTCGAAAAGCAGCTTTCACTCTTTTTCAGGCCGCGACGGATCCTGACATTGACTACGACTACAACTCAAACGACGTCGACGCACCGGTCATGGGTGGCCATGCAATTCTTGAGGTCGGAGCACTTCCTCCCTCCTGTTCTGTCATATTGCGCGATTACGTTCACTTACGCATCGGCGGGAACAATCCCGCTCAGGCGGAGGTGTTGAGTTACATCGACCGGCAACTCGCGGGTCGCGACACGAACATTATTCACATGGTGCGGGCCGTGGCTGCACACGAGAGCGGGTTCAAGCAGTTTCTCAAAACTGCACAAACAAGGGCGACGATGCACTTCGTTCAGAAGCACCACCAGAACAATGCTGCTCAGCCTGATTGTGCGGTTTTGTTTGACTATCCTGATGATCCGGAATATTTCCCGAACGTCTCATTCGACTGGGGCGTAGGCATTCTGCAGTACACAAAACTACCAGGGAGAATTGTCGGCCGTGAGACCGTCTGGGATTGGCGAGCGAGCGTACGCCGAGGTATCAATGAGTTTTTTGAACACCTACGCCATAAATATCAAGCCAATATTCACTGGAACGATTGGGCTCACCGCGCTTGGAAAGCATACAACGGAAGCGGACCGCAGGCGGAAGCATATGCAAATACGCTCGCTAGCCAAGGTGAAGGCGCACAGGTTAGCCATAATCAGGTACCGGGGAACTTCGATTTCGCCAATCAAACAAAGGATGTGCCTAACCCACGTGCGAGGGAAGCTCCACCGTCATGGCCGCCTTTCTCTGCGCCTGGTGATTTCCCGGTATCGCCTCTGGAAGAGGTACCGGCGTAACTCAGTCAGAGCCTTGCTTTACTTTCTAGCTTCCATGGACCGACTTCAGTTTCTCCCTGGTCGGATCGTCGGGAGCACCGGTTTCATTCAAACCGTTTTTTTTCTGAAACGCTTTCAGAGCCACAATGAGCAGCGGCGAATCGCAATCGTCGACAGATCCACCGTAGAAGCCAAGATTACGGAGACGCGCCTGCAGTCCAGTCGTTGTTTCTACTGGATCGAGATGGGCCAATTTTAGCGGATATTCCTCCAGACCATTACTTAACAAGAGGCTGGCGTAGGTTTCGTTTGCGGGGATAACCTTCTCGATTTTTCCGGTGCTGTCAGTCTTGTCCGTAATGGCGGCTCCACTAGAAATTCGTAGAGTGTAGTTCTCGTTTGCGAGTGGCTTGCCACCACGCATCAGCCGCAAAATCAGTTTGGTAGGAACGCCGGTGATCTGAAAATTATGTAGAGCGTCAGCCGCGCGATCTTCGTGCTTTATTTCTTTGGCAGGAATGTGAAGAACGTCTCCGGGCTTTAAGACATTCGGTGTCTTTCGCAGCTTGCGCAAGTCGGCATTCAGCGCGTGGTTCCAGATAAATTGCCAATCAAAGCCGTACTGCTTTGCGATGGAAGACAAGCATTCGCCTTGAGCGATTTCGTGGTCAATTACTTCTGCGGTTGCTGTACTCATCCTTCTTACTCAATTCCGTTTCTCACGCGGGGAAGATTCTGCCCGTTCGAAGGCATCAGTACCCGTGCCGATCCAAGAGCGCCTGTTGAGTTTTTGGGCCCATGATCCCGTCAACCTTCAGTGCGGGACTACGGCCGATTAAGTTCTCCCTCTCTTGAAAGGCGCGAATAGCTAAATTGGTAAATGGTCCAGTGATGCCATCGACCCTAACCTTGTAATGACCAAGATTATGCAGCCGTTGCTGATAGCCCTTTACCATATCGATGGGATCAAGGTGGCCTAGTCTAACCTGATACCGCTCGCGTTGGTCGCCACCTACAAACAACCATCCTCCTTCAGCTGTGTCACTTATCAGAACGTCGATCATTCCTTTGCTATCAGTCTTTAGTCCCTTATATTCCTTGGTGTCGATCACCAGCATGCAGGGAATATTCGTTCGCGGGACACCGACTGCATTCTCGAGCTTGATTTTCAATCGCTTTTTGTTTTTCCCGAGAACAAAGTTGTGACGCTTGTCGCTGCTACAACTCTCTTCGCGGAGCTTGCGCTGGGGAACGTAGACTTGGTCCCCCGGATAAATGACGTTTGGATCTGAGCGCTGGCTCCGAAGGTCGGCATTTTCCGGTGCGTTCCAGATCTGCTTCCAATCTGCGAAGCCGTATATTGCAGCGATTTTTGAAATCCATTCGCCGGAAGTGACGATATGGTAAAAACCAAGCTCTGCCTGACTCATTTTGCGCCCACGTTTTGGCCAGCAGCGGCCGCTGCCGTCTTGGCGGGAACGTCTGGAGATACAAATACTGCGTCGACGTTGCGCCAAGACACGTGAATCTTCAGTAGTACCGGGTTATGCGTATGGCCTTGGCAAAAAATCCTAAATCCCGGCGGTTTAAAGAACAACGTCTTCTTGCTGTCCTGTTCAATCTCTGCATGGTGAGCAAGAAGATACCAGACGCTTGCGTAAGGAATATTCCTGCAATACAGGTTTTCCTGAGGATTATCAACAAGGTCCGTGAACTTCCGAAGGTAAGGCCAATAATTCACCTTGGTTGTCACGTCAGGCCCAGCCGGGTGGAACAGATCCTTTGCCACCCAATAACCGTCGCTGTTATTAACTTGAAAGCGATGACCATGCTCGATCCACAGTAAATCCTTTAGCAGCCATGCTCGTGAACCTTTAAGGCAATCTATCTTCTCAATTCCAGTCGATTTCCAGTCAGTTGCCATGTATACGTCATGATTGCCATAAACGTGTTGGCAATTCATTGCAGGATCGAGCAATAGATCCAGTGCTAATTGATTTGCGGGATTCTGATAGACCAATTGTAGCCATTTGGGGATATTCTCAGCCGCGACTTCCGTTGATTGCAGATAGTGGTCCGGATCCAGTGGAAGATTATCGATGAGCGTCGCGATCGGCGCCCACATCTCAAAAAGATCACCGAGCTGCGTCACCTCGATCTCGAAACCGGCCTCCCTTGCACATTGGACTTGACTTAAAAGACGAACGAGATCGTAACCTGCCGAGCCGAAAGCATGCTCTCTTTCCTCCTTATGCATCGCCGGAACATTTTCAAGATGTTGGAGTGCAACCAGTTGCGAAAATGGCTGCGCAACGAAGTCCCAAAACCGGAGAAACTCATGGCGACGGTCGCAAAGCCCCTGGGGATCAGGCCACATGTGCATGTCTGGCAGTATCAATCGGATCTGAGTCGAATCCGCAGCTTGCTCGACATGCGAGGATACCGCGTAATTCGCTACCCCAAAATTCCCCATGAACTGATAGAAAGACCAGAGAGCATTCGAAGGCGCGTCTGTGGAGTTAATCGGGGCAGGCGCCCCACGTTGCTGACCGAATTGGCACAGCCAGACATGAGGCCCACATACTAATCCGAAGTCTCGTCGGTGACCTCCCCAGAATCCTACGTCCATATACACGAAGGTGTCTGAACCTGGCCGCAAGACCACATGATCCCAAGGCGTCGGTCCTTCTGGGCCACCCACTCCAGTAGGAGCGGCAAAGCAGCCAAACGCGAATGGTGTAAAGCGGCAATCTGGACCGAGTATGGGTTGGGTTTTACCTTCAAACTTCGTTTTTGCGAGGTCATAAGTATAGTCCCACAAGGATGCAGTCGAATCCGTTACGTCGAATCCGAAAAACTTGAAGAATCGGTTTCGCACGGAGCCAAAATCGATTGCAATGTCATCGCAGGCAGTGGGCATTTCGGGCCTCGCATAGCACAAATTAATTACTGCGTGCTCACCCTCCGATCATGACTGTAAACTCCCCGAGCACGATGACGCCTCCGTGCGTGGTCTGATCACCAATTCGCGCGGCGGGCATGTTCCCGATCATGACGCTGCTCGATCCTTTAATAATCGAATCCGGTGGACCAACGCATGTGGTCATGTCACCCACGCGCGCGGCTGGTAAGAAACCAATGATCACGGTCGGGCAGCCCGGAGGAAGGATCGGTCCGCCGACGTGAGGTACGGTTCCAGTCACCATGGGGCAGGTGTGCATGTCAGACACTCGCGCTGCTGGGGGCATTTGATCCTCCTGAACCTCTCTACTTCGGTTTCCAGACAGATTTGTCCAGATTCGGGAACGTAACTTTGCACGTGCCCGGATCGATTCCATCAACGCGAGCAAACCCTTTTTCATCGAGCGTTCCTTCCGCCGCCGTTTGGCCGTCGGGAAGGATTATGCGATATGCCTCTCCTGGCACTGGCTTGTTGTCGGTATCAACCAACTTGATCTCAATCCAATGTGTCTGCTGCTTCGATTGACTCCCAGCGCCAGAACTCCCGCCCGCCTGCGGTTTGTGCGGAGTGAATTGGACCGGAGCGTATTTGCCTGTGCCGGTCTTCATCTGTTGTTGCTTCAGCTCCATCATTTGCCCTGGATCGGCCTTATCAGCTTCTTGCGCTGTTTTTGCCGCCGTGGGAGACACGAGCGAGCATGCTTGTCCGCTTCCGGGAGGCGAGCCGGGCCCGGAGTTGATGTTCACCATGCTGCCATCGAGAACTATGAGATTGCCTTTCACGGTGACACCCACAGTGTCGACGACAACGCTGTTGCCGCCGCACTTGAGCGTAATTCCCATCGGTGCTTCGAGAACGATCGTCATTCCCGCTTTGAGATAAAGCGCCTGACTAACCTGCTCAGAGTGGTTTCCGCTGAACTGCTCGGCTACATCGCCTGTCACCTTTAACGATTGACTACCAGCCACGGAGATCGCCTGTTTGCCATCGATTTTTAAATGGTGGTCGCGCCCGAGTTTCTGGACGTAATCGCGATCAACGGTCTCGTGATGATCGTTCTTGACGTGTTCAAAATGGTCCTGTTCGACGATCAGGTGCAGGTCCTTGGTAACCGTTTCGTATTCGTTGTTCTTCACGCGGATATCAAGATTCTTCTCAGCATGAATGAAGATCTGTTCGTCGGCCTTTTTGTCTTCGAAGCGCAGCTCGTTGAAGCCGCCACCGCCCGGTGAACTGTGCGTTTTGAAAAGTGTCTTGGTCTGGTTATCAGGGAGCGGGTAAGGGGGCATGGCGCCGGCGTTGTAGACCTGCCCGGTAATGATAGGACGATCGGGATCGCCTTCGAGAAACTCAACGATTACTTCATGACCAATGCGCGGTATGCCTACAGATCCCCACTGCTTACCGGCCCAGGCTTGGGCTACGCGAATCCAGCAGGAGCTCTTGTCGTCGTATTTTCCTTCGCGGTCCCAATGGAACTGCACCTTCACTCGGCCGTACTTGTCAGTGTGAATCTCAGAGCCTTTTGGGCCGACTACAAATGCAGTCTGTGGTCCTTGCACGAAAGGCTTGGAAGTGAGGCGCGGAGGCCGGAAGGTTCTGGAGGCCGGCATACATTTGAAGTTGTTGGAGTAGTAGCCGGCTTCATCCTCGGTTGTGTCGTATGGCGCGGTAGCGATGTGCTGCATCTGGGTTAGCACATAAGTGCTGTTCTGATCGCTGCGAGGATGGGAAGTGAGGTCGAACTTGTGCCCAGCGATAAGAGCGTTACTGTTACTCGCGCCGGTGCAGACGGTTTCAACGCATTCTTCCTCCTCGATCCGAACTTTCGTGAGCGTGTCGCCATCTGCCGTTTTGCCGTACAAGCCCGGGTAATCATAAACCTCGAAAATCTGGTTTCCACCCAATGGCACGACGGTCTTCATTTGCGAGTTTAGGTTAGTGTTGGGCGTCTCGAAGTTATAGTCGGTCATCGTGCAGACGCCGGGTCGCAACTCCTCCTCGTGTTCCCACGATGTGATGACGTCGTCTACTTTGCGGGCACTACCTGCGTCAAACCGAATCTTCCCCTGGTTCAGGCACGGGGGGTACCACGCCTCATCAGCAAGCACGAGTTTGTGTTTATCGTCGGAGTGTTCAAAGTAATAAAAGATACCGTTATGTTCCATGAGCCGCGCGACGAAGTTGAAATCTGATTCGCGGTACTGAACGCAGTAATCCAATGGGTGATAGGTGCCCCGAAGCTTGAGCTCAAAGTCCTGGAATCCCAGATCTTTGAAGACTTTTTCAATAATCTCAGGCGCGGACTTGTTCTGAAAGATACGGCAATTCTCGTTACGCGTGAGCATCCACAGCCAGGGAACCAGTTCGGCACGATAGTGGCTCAAGCGCTGATCAGTACCGTTATAGGAAAATCGGCTGACAATCCCGTTGATGTAGCGGGTTACGTTCTCCGAAGTAATACTGATCGTGCCCTGCCGCCCGACAACATCAATGGCCTTCAGCTTCGAGTCCTCAGAATAGAGGTCGAGCTGGAAGTTGAACAAGGCAGAGATGGCCTCGACGCCTGTAAATCTTTTCAGCAACAGCGCATCGGGACCAAGAGGAGTCTCAAAGGCTATATGTCGATTCGCCTGGGTATAACTGGGCATCACTCCGCCTCACCTGGTGTACGAACGAATAATGGCAGACGGATGCGATCGACGGTTTTGTCGACTTTTGCCATCGAAACCGCAGCGAGTGCAAACATTTTTCTGAGAAGTGCAGAAGAATCACTGGCTCCGAAGTTTGGGCCAGAACTGGATCTGGATACTGAAGCGGACTCAGTCCCCGCAGGCATCCGTGCGTTGCCGGCGCCAACGCTGACTGCCACTGCCGCCGACTCCTTTTTACGCAGCCTGAGATTCGTTAATGCTGCAAACAAAACTAAGCATGCAAGTAATTCAGACGCAGTGCGCTCCAG
Source organism: Acidobacteriota bacterium (assembly GCA_003225175.1). NCBI lineage: Bacteria > Pseudomonadati > Acidobacteriota > Acidobacteriota bacterium. The sequence goes on along the minus strand of QIBA01000037.1, from coordinate 24,971 downwards.
AGCGGAGAAGGCAACCATCACTCGCCGCCCGTCCCAGTCAAGCAACCGCGGATCTGGCGCGCCCGTTGACCATCGGGCGATTCGGTCGGATATCCCCAGGTGTACGAAGCGGGCAGGCGACCGCCACACCGCGAGGCCGCCGTCGCAACGACGCGCCTCCTGCTCGATCCTGTCAACGTAAACGCGGAAAGCCATGCGCAACGTCCTGGACACAGTTTCGTAATCCGCATTATTGGTAGTGGTCCCGTCAGTCAGAATCGCTTCGATCTCCGAACTTTTCAGTCCGATTTGCTCAGCGACTCGCAATCCGTGTGGGATCGTGCTCAAATCTTTGATATTTCCTATTTGGAACCCGGCTAGTTCCAGTGCAGCGCCTATGTTCGAATCAGGAATTCTTCCTGAATCCTGTTTGGGCGTAAGTCGCAGCGAAATGGCACTCAGCAGCGCAGTCCACTTTACGGTTTTAAGAGATCGTGCTTCGGCATCAATATGACTGCCGACGCTTAGAAGCGGCCAATTGGCTGGTGATCTTGTCGGATGCAACATGCTGGTTCCACATCGTGCAGTTACTGCCGCCGGTTTGGGAAACAAGCCCAGCAGCTCGAGAAAGAACGGCTAAGTACCGGGCCTATCTACGTTACGTTGCTCGTGTTAGGACAGATTTTGGCACTTGGGAGAGGTGCGCCGGATTCTGACGCCTCGAGTTAGGTTGTGTCAATAGCCAAATTCTCATGCCGCAATGAAACCAGAGATTGCTGGAATTTGATCGAGACGTGTTTAGGTCCGGCCCTTCACTGGCAACAAAATGACCAGCTCCAAATCAACATTGCGGAAATCTGCTGGGGCGTACACGCCTACATTACGGGCGCGCTGAATGCCTTCCCAAACTGAACCGGAGGAGTCGAGGCTGAAGTACTTGTACTTCAGCTTGACAGGGATCTCCGAAGGCGGCGACGGCACGTGGGTGAGCTTCAAGCCGGGTAGTGCATGTCGGACGATTTCTTCTACATATCCTGCGGCACCGACTTTCATCAATTGCGGCGTGCGCGTGATCAGTTCCGCATCTTTCATCTCGGCGTTGACTGCGAGGTAGAGACGAGTGTCTTTGAGGTATTTGTCGTCGTCAATGGCAGCGGCGTAGATGGATTCACGGACGAACTTTAGCGGGATGGAAATGAAGTTGGTTGGGACCACCTCTTCCAGCAGGAGGCGAATTTTTTCGTTCAGTTCACGAAAGCAGCTGCCCAGGTTCTCGTGGTCGTAGTCGCGGAGATCACGGGACTGGATGGTTAGTGAAAAAGTTGTGAGCGCGCCTGCAAGTTCGAGCATGGCCGAATACATCTGTTCGGGATGAACTACCGACCGGTGGAGCAGGTGGCGGAAGACCGGAAGGTGGGAGTTCACCGTGTAAAGAAGCCAGAAGCTGGCTACATCGGCGGCAGTGAAGTCGGCCAAGCTTTGATTTTTTTGCTTTCGGGCACCTGCCAGCACGGCGCTGCGGGCCGCTAGGCGCTCCACCAGCGAGCGGAGCACACCCAACAGGAAGGTGTTGCCGTGAACGTCGATCATGGGCGGAACATAGTCGGGGACAAGGCGGTAGGTACCGTCAGCGGCCTGCTCTACTTCGGCGACTTGCATTACAGTGCTGCCCTCGCGGCTTTCGGAGTCGACGAGCAAACGGAGGTTCTTCCTTGCGATCTGAATCGGCTTTTCCGAAGTGCCTGAGTTTTCATCGCGCAGCATGCGAGTCTCGGCGACGTAGCGGGCTTTAATGTCAGATCGCTGACTTACGTTAACCCCCCCCGTTCGTTGCTCGGGAACGGCGAGAAAGACGCCTACTCTAGCCTTTTCTTCGCTGAAGAATGGGTTGAGTTGGCGGGATGACGGAGCAGCGTCCGCTCCCGGGAATTCGAATAGTAGGCCGTCAGGCATTACGCCTGCACCGCCGCTGATGCTTAGCAGCCCCTCTGTCAGTTTGCTTTCATTGATTTGCAGGCTTGCGAATCCCCAGAATCGGAACGAAAGTGATTCGAAGAGGAAGCGCAGGCTATCTTCGATGTAACGGTCTTGTATTTGTAGATGTTGCGGGGTGAGAAAGGTGCCCTTCGACCAGATTACGTGCTGCAGTTGTTTCATCGCGACGGAAACAGCCAGCCTTTGCTCCATGGACTATGCGGGGAGTATAACCCCGAACCCCGGATTTTCCCTTGGCAGGAGAACGGTACATCCACCAGCGGGACACAAATCGTAAGCCAAAGAAGGCATTTTGTCAGCTATGTTTCGCTTCGGGAAAATTTCCAGAGCCTAGTTGCGAGAGAGTAGTTGACTCTGGTGCGGGGTGAGATATAATCGCGCACCGAAAAAAAGAACAACCTCCCGGGTATCCCCCTTTCCGACCCGCCAGGCTGCCCGCAGCGGTGTGTTTCGCTGGCGTAATCGCCGTTGCGTCTTTGACTTCAGGAACTAAAATCCAGGGCCAGTCCGACTGTCCCTCCATGGGGTTGCATTATGGGCAGAGAAAGTACACAGCAGAAACTCTCTCGCGTTCGTGCACCGCGCGTGCATATCACCTACGACGTTGAAGTCGGCGACGCGATCGAATTGAAAGAACTCCCGTTCGTTATGGGTGTTCTTGGCGACTTTACCGGACATCCCGAACAACCGCTGCCGAAGTTGATGGAGCGGAAGTTCGTCGAGGTGAACCCAGACAACTTCGACCAGGTGCTCGATAAGATGAATCCGCACCTCGCGTTCTCCGTCGACAACAAGTTGGGAGGCGATCCCGATTCGAAACTCAAAGTCAATTTAAATTTCCATGAGCTAGCAGATTTTGAGCCGGAACAGGTCGCAAACCAGGTAGGTCCGCTAAAGGAACTGCTGGATCTGCGCCGCAAACTGGCGGACCTTCGGGGGAGCTTGCAGGGTAACGAGAAGCTCGACGAGGTTCTGCAGGATGTCGTTTCCAACACCGAGAAGCGCGACAAATTAAGCGCAGAGCTGGGCCTGGACAAGGGCAGCAATGGAGGCAGCAATGGCTGAGGCAGCGAAGGCCGCAGCGGCGGCAGCACAGGCAGTTGATCAGGCGAGTTTGCTGGACCGGATCGTCGAAGAAGGGCGCTTCACTCACAATGAAGCGGCCCGCGAACGCGGCAAAGACCTCGTCAAGACTTTTGTGCAGGAAGTTCTGCAGCGTGCAGCAACTGTCCCCAAAGATGCAGAGACGGCGATCAATGCGCGCATCGCGCAAATTGACAAGCTTGTGTCTGCTCAGCTCAATGAGGTCATGCACCATCCCGACTTCCAGAAGCTCGAAGGCGGTTGGCGAGGTCTGAAATATTTGCTTGATCAGAGTGAAACTGGCGAAGGGCTGAAGATCAAGATCTTCAACGTAAAGAAAACGGAACTGCTTCGCGACCTGCAACGCGCTGCGGAATTCGACCAGAGCGCGCTCTTCAAGAAGGTGTATGAAGAGGAGTTTGGCGTTTTCGGTGGAGCACCCTTCTCGGCACTCGTGGGGGATTATGAGTTTGGGCCAAAGCCGGAAGATATGGAGCTGCTCGAGAAAATCGCACAGGTAGCAGCTTCCGCTCATGCTCCATTCCTATCGGCAGCAGCGCCCGACATGATGAATCTTGACAACTTCACCAATCTCGGGGCGCATCGCGATATCGGTAAGGTGTTCGACAACTCTACCTACGCCAAGTGGAAATCATTCCGTCAATCAGATGATTCCCGCTACGTGGGTCTAACCCTTCCTCACGTTCTCATGCGGCTTCCCTATGGAGCTGACACCAAGCCGGTCGAAGCCTTCGCTTACGAGGAAGGCGTCGATGGAACCGATCACTCCAAGTATCTGTGGGGGAACGCCGCGTACGCGATGGGCGCACGGCTTACCGGCGCCTTCGCGAAGCACGGATGGTGCGCCGCAATTCGTGGTGTTGAGGGCGGTGGACTCGTTGAGGGCCTGCCAGCGCATACGTTCAAAACGGATGAAGGCGACGTTGCTCTGAAGTGCCCGACTGAAGTTGCGATTACAGATCGCCGCGAAAAAGAGCTGGCAGACAACGGATTCATTCCGCTGGTTCACTGCAAGAACACGGACTATGCTGCATTCTTCAGTGTCCAGTCGTGCAACAAGCCGAAGACATATGACAAGGAAGCGGCCAACGCCAATGCGCGGCTGTCAGCTCAACTGCCGTATATCTTCGCTATGTCTCGCTTTGCGCACTATCTGAAAGCGATGATGCGCGACAAGCTGGGCTCATTCATGTCACGCTCGGATTGCCAGAGATTCCTGAACCAATGGATCAACAATTACGTCTGTGCCGATGACAATGCCAGCCAGTCGGTAAAGGCGCAACTGCCATTGCGGGAAGCGGCTATCGAAGTTCAAGAAATCCCGGGAAAGCCGGGCGCTTATCGAGCGATTGCGTTCCTCAAGCCGCACTTCCAGCTTGATGAACTTTCCGTATCGCTACGACTCGTCGCCGATCTTCCCGCATCAGCACGAAAGTAATGTTGTCGGAGTTGGTTGCCAATCTGAGTGAATCAGTGAACTCGTTATCGGAACAGAGGAGATAAAACACTATGGGTACCGGCGGAATTGCACTTGCTACCGACACACGCGGAGCAGTGGATTTCTTTCTCAAACTAGACGGAATCGACGGCGAAAGCCAGGATTCCAAGCATAAAGGCGAATTTCAACTTCTTAACTTCACGTTCGGCGCTACACAGGCGCACGCGCGGGACTTCGTTGGTGGTGGCCACGGCGCAGGCAAGGCCAGTTTCGCGGATTTTAACTTCGTGAAGCCGGCGGACAAGGGCAGCCCAAAGCTCATGCTCTATTGCGCTACCGGTCAACATATTCCCAAAGCGGTTCTGACTCTCCGGAAGGCAGGAAAGGATCAACAGGAGTATCTCAAGGTCACCTTCAATGACCTGATCGTTTCCCACATTTCGACTGGCGGAGATGGGGGTTCGCCCCTGCCTATGGATCAGGTGAGCCTTAACTACGCGAAGATCGAATTCGAGTACAAAGAGCAGAAGGCCGATGGTTCGTTGGGCGGAGCCACAAAGATGATCTACGACCTGAAGCAGCAGAAAGCGAGCTAGTCTGTGATGACGGCCACTGAGCTCTTCCAGCAGGGAAAGCTACAGCAAGCGATTGAGGTGCTTGGCGAGGAGGTGCGTAACGCCCCTCTCGACGCCAAGCGCCGTACTTTCCTGTTCGAGCTGCTTTGCTTCTCGGGCGATTACGATCGTGCTGAAAAGCATCTTTCGATTCTTGCCGACGGCAGCCAGGCTGCTGGAATGGGCGCTCTTTTGTATCGCTCTGCATTGCATGCCGAGAGGATTCGGCAGCAGATGTTTGCGGAAGCTAGTTTTCCTATGACCCACCGCATCTCGTCGCGCCGCGTGAGCCGCGCAGGGCAATTTGGCCGCGTGTTCAGCGACGCCGATCCGCGAATCGGGGGAGCTTTGGAGCTGTTTGTAGCCGGCTCATACACGTGGGTCGCCTTAGAACAAGTCGCGCGCGTTGAAATACCAAAACCGAAACGCTTGCGCGATATGCTTTGGACTCCAGCCATTGTTACGACAACACCGGAGTACAAGGCCATGGAACTTGGCGAAGTGCTTATCCCAGTGATTTCGCCCTTGTCGTGGCAGAACCAAGATGATGACGTCCGCTTAGGGCGATCGACCGTCTGGATCGAGGACGAGAAATACGGCGACATCCCGATCGGTCAGAAACTGTTTGTGCTGGATGGGCAAGAGATCCCCATTCTGGAGCTTGGGACTATCGAGTTCGCGGATGCGTTGGGAGAGGGCCGTGCCGCTTCGTGATGATCTCCTCAATCCCATTCCCGGAAACAATCCCTGCGGGGAGAACCTCCGTTACGATCCTATATACGACAAGATCAAGGAAGCGCGCTTCGAGGACGAAGACGACGCGCCACAGGGAGAATGGCAGCGCACACGCAAGAAGGCGGACTTTCCCCTCGTCATAAAACTGGCCAGCGACGCTCTCCTCAAGAAAACCAAAGATCTTCAGCTAGCCGCCTGGCTCGGCGAGGCCACATTGCGGCGGGAAAGCTTTGCCGTTCTTCCCGAGTGCATCTCTCTTTTTCAGAAGGTACAGGAACAATTTTGGGAGAATTGCTATCCCGAGCTGGAAGATGGGAGCCCTGAACTCCGCTGTGCACCGCAAGAGTGGTTTGCGGCCCGTTGTGACTATATTCTTCGCCGGCTTCCTCTCACGAAGAATGGACTCACCTGGATCGACTATCAAACCAAGAAAACTGTTCCCGCGGAAGCTGATGCTAAAGGCGATGAGAAGAAGAACGAAATCCGCGAAGAAGCTGTCAAAGATGGCAAGCTCACACCGGAAGAATGGAACGAGGGTTTCGCAGCAACTGCTAAAGAATTCTACGAGCAGTTGGTCGCATCTCTCAATGCTTCGTTAGAAGCGACCGCCTCACTCGACCTGTTCTGCGACGAAAAATACGGCACCGACGGCCCGAGTCTTGGAAAGCTGCGCGCGGTGCTCGAAGAAGTCAAGGTCCTCGCGAACGTTCTGTATATGGAAAAAGGCGGCCCCGATTCAGAACAGCCCTCGGACGCGATAGACGGAACGGAATTCAACGCCGACTCGATCATGGACGACGCAGGTGCGGCTGCCGCTCCTGCGCGCGCCAAATCGGGAGCGGTCTGGGCGGAACCCGCGGATCCCGAAGCTGCCGGTAACCTCGTAGCTCGAATCGCTCATTACCTTCGCCGCCAGGATCCATCGCAGGTAAGCCCATATCTTCTTGTCCGCGCTTTGCGTTGGGGAGAGCTGCGCTCGCACGGCGAAAGCCTGGATGAGTCGTTTCTCGCCAGCCCCTCAACTGAGACAAGACAGCAGTTGCGAATCCTACAGCGAGAGAGTAACTGGGAGGGACTACTGGACGGCACCGAAACAGCCATGGCAACGCCCTGCGGGCGCGCCTGGCTTGATCTGCAAAGGTACGCATGGGAATCCTGCTATAACCTCTCCTACTCGGCCGCTGCCACCGCTCTTTGCGCCGAAACTCGCGCGTTGTTGCAGGATTATCCGAATCTGCCCTCTGCCAATCTGAGTGACGGGACCTCTGCCGCAGATAAGCAAACGCTCGATTGGTTGCAAGCAAGCGTCCTTCCGCTACAAACGCAGCCCGAGCAATCCGCCTCGATTCCCGAGTACGCCCCAAAAGAATCGTCAAGCGAAAACGGCCACGCCGATTACTTTGAAGTGGCAATGCAATTGGCCAAGGCTGGTCGCGTTGCCGAAGCTATCGATGGATTTGCGCGCGAAGCTGCGCGTGAGTCTTCCGGACGCGAGCGCTTTCGCCGACAACTGCAGATGGCGCAGATTTGCCTCGCCACTCAGCATTTCCCGCTTGCATATCCCATTCTCCAAGGACTTGCCCAGGAGATGGAGCGGCGCAATCTGCTCGATTGGGAAGAACCTGAACTTCTGGCGCAAGTATTGGCCATGCTGGTTCAGTGTATCGACCGCACCACGCGCGATCAGCAGGAAAGAGCGCGTGCATACAGCTTGCTGTGCCGGGTTGGACCGGTTGCAGCATTGCAATTTGAACGATCTTGACAAGGTAAACTACGGTGCCCATCACTGAAATAGAAGGCTTCCCAACTCCATCACTGGTCGACCGGCTCAGCAATGATGAGCCAGACTTCTACGATTCCACCGATGTCGATGCCAGTGGTCAGATTCGGCGGCAAGCCAACAAAGCAAGAACCCGAGAAGCGGTAAAACGCTACGAAGATTCTGTGCGCCGAGATCTGGAGTGGTTGTTCAATTCGCGGCGGGTGAAAGACGATCGTTTGGCAAAATATCCGGAACTGCAGAGTAGCGTCTTTTGCTATGGCATTCCCGATTTGAACTCTGAAGATCCTTCCCGCACTCATGATAAAGATGAGCTGCTTCATAACATGGAGGATGCAGTAGCGCGCTTCGATCGTCGTTTGTGCGATTTGACTATCGAATTCGGTTCACCTGTCCTGGGCAGCCATCTCCTGCATTTCCAGATTTCCGGCGTGGTGATGATGGATCCGGTGCCAGCGGAAGTAGCATTTCAGAGTTCGCTCGATCCGATCATCGGGGAATGTAAGGTGAGCTAGCGTGGCAGGCATTCGGGAAGACCTTCTCAACTACTACGAACGCGAGTTGACCTACATCCGCCAAATGGGAACGGAGTGGGCCAAGAAATATCCCAAGCTTGCCGGTCGCCTGCTGATGGAGCCGGACCGCTGCGAAGATCCTCACGTCGAACGATTACTCGAAGGCTTTGCCCTGCTCGCTGCCCGCGTTCACTTGAAGATCAATGACGATTTCCCGGAGATCAGCTCGGCTCTGCTTGAGGTCCTGTTTCCTCATTACATTCGTCCAGTGCCCTCCATGACGGTGGTCGAGTGCCAGCTCGATCCCGAGCAGGGCAAGCTGACTGCCGGACTGCGAATTCCTGCGGGCTCTGTGCTTCAGTCCAGCCGCTTCAACGGGATTACCTGCAAGTTCCGGACTGCTTATGATGCGACAATCTGGCCTTTCCAGGTGAGGTCGGCGACGTTTCGTTCCAGCGAGGGATTGTTTCAGCCGGCGGGGGCCGGAACCGCCACTGCAGCTCTCAACGTGCAGCTGGAATGCATGCCCGATATCTTTTTTCATAAGCTTGACTTAAAGTCCTTGCGTTTTTATCTCTCGGGCGAAAGCAATATCGTCGGATCGCTCTACGAGCTGCTCTTTAATAACTGCATTGCTGTTACGGCCCGCGACGCGGACAAGCCGAACTCTAAACCGGTAGTTCTCTTCGATTCCTCTTTGGGGAGTGCATCACCATTGCGCCCTGTAGGGTTCGAGGAAAATGAGGGGATACTCCCATACTCTGGCCGGTCATTTCTTGGGTTTCGATTGCTTCAGGAGTACTTCACCTTTCCGGAGAAGTTCTTTTTTGTCGATCTGCAATCCCTTCAAAGTTTGCAATCGCAGAATTTTGGTGGGAAGTGCGAGTTAGCGTTCCTGTTTTCCCGTTTCGAACGTCCTGAGCGGTACCAGACGCTGGAACTGGGAGTCTCAGTCAATACTGTGAAACTGGGCTGCGCGCCAGCCATCAATTTGTTTTCGCAGACCGCTGAACCGATTCGCGCGGACGGAAGCAAATTCGAATATCCAATTATTCCTGACCTCAGACGCCAGAGTGCTACGGAAATCTATTCCATCGATGAAGTCACCGGACAAGATGCGCGGACACGCGCGCTCGTGGACTACCGGCCGTTCTTCGCATTGAGCCACAACGGAACCGAGGAAGGAACCAAGTTTTGGCATGCCGTAAGAAAAGCTTCCGAGCTTCACGAAGACGCTCCGACGGAAATGTTCCTGTCGGTAGTTGATATGTCAGAACAACCGGTGCAGCTGGATGCCACAGCAATCACCGTGCGGTGTACCTGCACAAATGGAAACCTGCCTTCCAAGCTCCCCATTGCGGCACAGAATGAATCGCAGCGCGAACGCTCGGAATCCGGAGACTTCAGCCTGGAAGGATATCCAGCAGTAAACAAGATCTTCGCGCTGCGACGCCCAACGGCAACATTTCGCCCGCCACTTGGAAAGGCCATGCTCTGGCAATTGATATCTCAACTCTCGTTGAACTACCTCTCGCTGGTAGACCGGGGCAAGGACGCGCTGCAAGAAATACTCCGACTGTACAACTTCTCCGACGCTTTGCACTTACGCAATCAGATCAACAGCATCACTGCAATTCAAAGCAGACGGCATTATGCCCTGGTAACTTCGGATGAGGGCGGTGCGAGCTTTGCTCGTGGAACTCGTGTCGAAATGGACATCGATGAAGTTCACTTCGCAGGAGAAAACGTTTTCCTTTTCTGCAGCGTGGTTGAGCGCTTTCTTGCGCATTACGTTTCCATGAACAGCTTTTCCCAACTTACTGCTTCCAGCAGACAGAGGAAGGAGATGATCCGCGCATGGCCACCCCGCTCCGGAAACCAGATCCTGATGTAGAGATCCAATCCGAAGTAATCGACGAGTCGATTGCAGAGCTGCGAACGAAACCGTGGAGCGTTTCCTTCTTCCAGGCTGTTCGTTTGCTGCGCCGCACCTTCCCACATCGCGGAGCTGTTGGAGAGTTCGTGCCGCCTTCCAACGAGTCGGTGCGCTTTCAAGCCAATCCGACTCTGGCATTTCCTGCCAGCGAAATTCAATCTCTGGATTGGCCAGAGCACGGAGAACGCCCGGCCCAAATGAAGGTGAACTTCATGGGCCTGTGCTCGCCGTCGGGCGTGATGCCGATTCCATATACCGAACTGATAATCGAGCGCGCCCAGAAGAAAGACAACGGATTCCGCGACTTCCTGGACATCTTCAATCACCGCCTGATCTCTCTTTTTTATCGCGCCTGGGAAAAGTATCGTTTTTTCGTTCGTTATGAGCGGCATGAAGCCGATTCACTGACACCCCTGCTGATGAGTTTCGTGGGAATTGGAACTAGGGGTCTCGCTGGGCGTCAGGAGATCGCAGACGAGTCTTTGCTCTTCTACGCGGGATTACTTGGCCAGCATCCGCGATCGGCTCTGGCCTTGAAGCAGCTTCTGGGCGACTACTTCGACGTTCCCGTCGACGTGGAACAATTCGTGGGCAAATGGATTCAGCTGGATCCGCGTGACCAAACAGAATTCAAGGAAGCTGAACGAGTCACGGAACAACTCGGATGCGGAGCTGTAGTCGGTGACGAGGTATGGAATACACAAGCGAGTGTGCGTGTGAAACTTGGCCCGCTTGGTCGTGAGCGATACCTTGATTTTCTTCCCCGCCCTGAATCAAAGAGCTATCGAGTGCTGCAGTCCATTTTGAATTTCTACGGCGGTACGGAAATTGATTTCGAGGTTCAGCTCGTACTCGATCGTAACGAGACACTAGGACTAAACCTGAGCAGTGAAGAGAACGCCAGCTCTTTGTTGGGCTGGACTACTTGGATCAAGAACGCGCCGCTGGATCGGGACCCATCGGAAGCGGTGTTGCAACTGAATTGAAAGGACGAGCCATGAGCATCAATCTGAAGTCGCTGATCGGAAGGTTGAACGATACCACGCGCGGAACGCTGGAAGCTGCTGCGGGACTCTGCCTCAGCCGCACACACTATGACATTGAACCGGAGCACTTTCTGCTCAAGCTGCTCGACAGGCCCGATAGCGATGTCTCCATGGTGTTAAAGCATTTCGGAATCGACAAATCAAAGCTCACCGCCGATCTGAATCGCAGCATTGACAAATTCAAATCGGGAAATGCGAGGACGCCTGCCATCAGTCCATCGCTTCTGCGCGCGCTCACAGAAGGATGGACGATCGGATCCCTCAATTACAGCGCCGGCCAGGTGCGTTCCGGATTCGTGTTGCTGGCGCTACTCACGGAGGATGACTTGTCGCGGCTTATTCGCGAGATCAGTCCGCGCGAGGTCGACAAGATTAATATCGAGAGCTTGCGCAAGGATTTCTTCGCTTTAACACAGATGTCGGCGGAGACCGCGTCACCGCTCGCTGCCGATAGCGGCATCGCTCAAGCTGCACCTGGTGCGCCGGTTGCAGGAGGCAAGACCCCTCATCTTGATCAGTACACCACGAATCTTACGGGGAACGCGCGTAAAGGCAAAATCGATCCCGTATTGGGACGCGACTCTGAAATTCGGCAGATCATCGACATCCTCATGCGCCGCCGGCAGAACAATCCTATCCTCACGGGTGAAGCAGGGGTGGGAAAGACTGCGGTGGTGGAGGGTTTCGCCTTGCGTCTGGCCAATGGCGATGTTCCGCCTCCCTTAAAGAAGGTGAACCTGCATTCTCTCGACCTGGCGTTGCTGCAAGCCGGCGCCGGAGTGAAGGGCGAGTTCGAAAACCGTCTGAAAGGTTTGATCGAGGAGGTGAAGTCGTCGCCCAGCCCGATCATCCTCTTTATTGACGAAGCCCACACCATGATCGGCGCGGGCGGTCAGGCTGGACAGAACGATGCAGCTAACCTTTTAAAACCAGCTCTCGCCCGCGGCGAGTTGCGCACGATCGCTGCAACTACGTGGTCGGAATACAAGAAGTACTTTGAAAAAGATGCCGCTCTCGCCCGCCGATTCCAGGTCGTGAAAGTCGAAGAGCCGGAGGAAAATCAATGCTCAACCATGCTGCGCGGCATCATTGCGTCGCTCGAGAAGCACCACAATCTTCGTATTCTTGACGAGGCCGTAACGTCTACGGTGAAGCTATCGGCCCGGTACCTTGCCGGCCGCCAGCTTCCTGACAAAGCTGTCAGCGTACTTGACACTGCATGTGCCCGCCTGGCACTCGGACAGAATGCTACTCCTCCGGCAATTGAAGACGCAGTGCGCAGGTTGGACGATCTTGAAGTTCAGCAGCGGATTCTGCAACGTGAGAGCGCTGTAGGCGCGGATCACGAGGAACGTCTGACCGCGATTGCTGAAGAACGAACTCAAGTCACTGCCCGTTTGAACGCGCTGAAATCGCGGTGGGAGCAAGAAACGACTCTGGTGCAGAAGATTCGAGACATTCGCTCTCAACTCGAGAGTGCGGTTGCCGCAACACCTGTCGCACAAGACAGCGGCGCGGCGGCTGCTCCGGCTGCTAATCCAGAGATCAGTACTGCATCCTTGGCCCAATTGGAGGCTGAATTGGCAGCCTTGCAAGGGGAAGAGCCACTCATGAGAGTTTGCGTCGACACGCAGACCGTCAGTGAAGTGATCTCGGGTTGGACAGGCATTCCCGTCGGGAAGATGGTCAAGGACGAAATTGGCTCAGTACTTGACTTGAGCCTGCAACTCGGGCGCCGGGTGATTGGACAAAATAGTGCGCTCGATGCCATCGCCCAGCGCATCATCACTAGCAGGGCGAGTCTCGATGATCCCGGCAAACCTGTGGGTGTCTTTCTCTTGGTGGGGCCAAGCGGCGTCGGCAAGACCGAAACTGCACTGGCTCTCTCCGATCTGTTATACGGCGGCGAGCGGAACCTGATCACCATCAACATGTCGGAGTTCCAGGAAGGGCATACCGTTTCCACGCTCAAGGGATCGCCTCCGGGATATGTAGGTTACGGCGAGGGCGGAGTTCTCACCGAGGCCGTACGCCGCCGTCCATATTCCGTCGTACTGCTTGACGAAGTCGAGAAAGCGCATCCCGATGTGCTCGAGCTCTTCTATCAAGTGTTCGACAAGGGAAAGATGGAAGATGGCGAAGGAAGGGAAATCGATTTCAAAAACAACGTCATTCTCCTCACTACCAATGCATGCACTGACACTTTGATGAAGCTGTGCGCCGATCCCGAGACGATGCCCGGACCTCAAGCACTGGTGCAGGCGCTGAAGCCGGAGCTAAACAAGATGTTCAAGCCTGCATTCCTTGGGCGTATGATGATCGTTCCTTATTTCCCCGTTCGGGACGAGTCGCTCAAGCGCATCGTTGTCCTGAAGCTCGACAAAATTAAACGCCGGCTACAGGAGAACCATGCGGTTGCGCTGCACTACGACGACACGCTAATTGGCGAAATAGCAAAGCGCTGCACCGAAGTGGAAAGCGGAGCACGCAACGTCGATAACATACTCAGCAATACGCTGCTGCCGGAGATCTCGCGCGAATTGTTGGCGCGCATGGCGGAAGGCCTGCCGCTTGAGGCAGTGACCGTAGGTATCGGAGTGGACGGCAAGCTTACCTACGCCTGGGCGAGCGGACGCGCAAGCGCAGAGAGGGTGAAGGAGGCAGTAAAAACTGAACAGCCAGCTGCATAAAGAAGCCAAAAAATAAGCGCCGGGCGGATCGCCCAGCGCACGCAACCTGAGCTCGCAACTAATGAATGGAGTTTCAGAATCGAACAGTTTCGGGGATGCGGCTGTGCCTACCAGGTCTTCTTTAGGCAAATACAGCGTATCCGCCGGAAACCAACAATCGAAGGATTTCAGCGAACTGGGAAAATGTAGTACTTGGATCTAACCGTTCGCTTGCCTTAAACATTTCGAACAGGTCTTCTCCGCTGCGACTTCCGTCACAAGCGGCAAGCAACTCCAATGTCCAACCCGGAGCTTCGAGTTCCATCTTGAATGGCTCATCCACGAGCAGCCGCTGCTTTTCCGGCATCCAGTTCCCTTCGCGCAATACATAAGTAGCATTCAGCCGGCACTCAGAGAGGGTTTTCAGGTGGCCACTGCGTAGCCTCTCGACGTCTTCGCCGCGCGCCACAGCCCTTTCCCATTCCAGGAGCGCCTCCAGCTGCTTAAGTCCCGAGGTCTTCCCCATGGTCCGGCGTGTAGTGAATCCTGCGCGGTTTTCGCCGTGACGACGAATGAACGTTCCTCCAAAGGCGAAGTTGACGATTCGCAACTTCTTCAGCACTTCCTTCCAGCGCTGCACCTGTTCTACGGATCCGCGCCCGTGGGCAACGTCGTTCAGCGCCTGAACCGCGGGTTCCATCTCGCTTCGCACGAATAACGCAACGTCGAACTCCTCATGCTTGTCTCCCAGCCAGCGACGGATTCGGGACTCAAACGGATCGTCAGCGCGGTCCGATCCGAGTGAAACACAGATGAAGAGGCCTCCGGGCTCAAGAAAATTCGGTAATTCCTGAATCATGCGGCGCGTGATTTGCTCACCATCCGGTCCGCCATCATAGAAGATGAATCGTGGTTCCAGGACAGGAACGTAGGGTGGATGAGCCACAATCCTGTCAAATTTCCTGCCTTTGGCCGGCGAATACAGATCACCCTGGGCATTGATCACGTTCGGCAGGCCATTGAGCCGGCGATTGAATTCCGCGAAATGCACGCTTCTGCCCGCGATGTCGAAGGCGAACGCCTGCTCAGCTCCATTCTTCGCGGCAAGGAGGGCAGCAATTCCTGTTCCGGAACAAAGCTCGAGGAAGTTCTTGCAGGGAGTCGCGGGGATCATTGCCAGGTAGCCGCGAGTAGTGCCGAGCACTGCGGGATAGACAACGTCCGCCGGAGGTACAAATTTCTGTCCATCAACGCCACACCAGCGATCGGAGACCACAAACAAGCCGCCGGTCGCATACAGAGCTACGGTTGCGACAGAGCGCCCGTTTTGCAGGTCCACGAGGCCTAAGCTAAGCAGCAAATTTGCCAATTCTTGTCCCAGAACGCCCTGCACTTCATTCCAATCAGCGCTCTTTCCTTGAAGAAACAGGCTTGCAAGCAGTACAAGCGACGCCGACTTTTCAGTCTTGCGCGGTTCTACCTCAAATTCGGCTTCGCCCACGTGACGCAGACTGAAGTGGCCCTCCATGTTTTCTTCCACATAGCCGGCTTGTGAAAGCAGCTCCCGCAGTCGCGAAAACTGCTGGTCCGTACCAAGTCGAATGGGATAATTCTCAGGCTGAAGTTGCGGAATTGCGCTCATATGAGGAGTACGGTCGGGAGCGCGAGAGATTAGCACAGATTTTAAATAATCCGGCTATAAATGTGCCCGATGGGCCGCGAGGATGATCAATTACCAAAAGAAAACGCCGGACTATGTGCCCGGCGTTCATTTTGTTGATACCTAACGAGGGTTAGTAGCTGGGCTGCTGTAATCGCGAGGCGGATTGCTGTTATCGCGATTTTGCTCGTTGTACCTGTCTGGCGGTGGCAGTTCGCGGCCATGGCCCTGATATCCAGTATATCCGGGCAGGCGCACGCTCTGGTTGAGCCGGAAATTGAGCTCGGTTTCGGCGGGAACATTGAGTTCTTTGCCACGCGTCAGCACTTGCGTGCCGGCTCCTGCGGCTCCACCAACGACCGCGCCGATCGCAGCGCCTTTTCCGCCCCCGGCCAGCGCGCCGAGCAACGTACCTGCGAGTGCACCGCCGCCTACGTACTCACCGGTGCGCTTGTTCATTCCCAAGCCGCCTCGCTTGCTGCTTCCCGCGGCGCTGGTGCCTTCGGTATCCATACGAAAAGTGCGTCCGTTCACTTCGACAGAGCGCAAATCAAGCGTCAGGTCACTAGCATTGTTGCTGGCCTGCACTACGGCAAGCTGGGCATGCGCACCCCGCGGAATTACGACATTGCCGCTGGCGTCGGTGATGTCCCGTGAGACCGTTCCGGGGAACTGGGCTCCCGGCGAGAGATTACCGTTCTTTGCATTGATGTCTTGATCGACGCGGACGTGCACTTCGGTGCCCGCCGGCAGCGTCGTCGATTGCGCAAACGCTCCAAAACCGAACAAGAACATCGCGCAGAGTCCAACACGAGATGCGAGTCTTCGCATGAATTTCCTCCTCAGATTCCTCAGCAGACACTGGTGTCGTCTGTCTTCGTATTTACTTAAAGATGCAACAAGCGACTGCCGAGTGCGCTCATCGTCTTCATAACGTGCGCTGGAGGCGTGCAGCTCTGCTTTTCGAATTAATCTGCCCTTGCCTCGTTAATTACAAAGATTAGGAACCGGCGCCTTCGCGGAGTTCGCTACGCGACTGAACTCACGAACAGCTACGCAGGTGGGTGCCGTTTTTATTTCAGCTACTCGGGATGAGGAGCTTCGAGGTACGCGTCAATCCACGAGCTGCCGATGGGGATCCACAAATTATGATCCCCCAAGCTCTCGAATTATTTCTTAATAGCGAATAACACGATCAGAAGGATGGCAAGAAGAAATAGCAGATTCAGAAGAAGTATCAACGGCAGGTATTGAGAAAATTTCGAGGGCTCCGCTACAGGACGCTCTGGTTCTCTTGTTGTCGGTGGCACAGGCGTGGGTTGTGTCGGCCAAGTCTGGGAGTTTCGCATCACCCGCCGTTGAGTTTGACTGGAACTCGCGGACCAAATCTGCGTTGCGATTCCCGCCGCTAATGAGGGAGGCGCGTTCTGCTGCGCCGACCAAGTGCCTTGAACAGGTGCCGCTTGATTTTCGGACGCAGCAAACTTCTCCTGCAGCGAACGTAATTCCGATCCCCTCACAATTCGAGTAAAGTCGCTCGGACCAGCTTCCACATGAGAGGCAGCAGGAGTGGGATCACTCGAAGTCTCAGCAGGGGGAGCTACAGCTGCAGATACATTTGTGGGCTGCGGCGATATCGAAGATTGCGGGAGCGACACTGAGTCCTGCACATGCATCACGCGTGTAAATTTCGCTACTGGCACAGGCTCCCCAACTCCGGAAGCTGACTGCAATGGGCGTCTGAGAATATCACCGCCTTGGCCTTGTTTATTACGTGGGGACGTAAACGTTGGACCGTTGGCTACCGGAGTCTCTGGTTTCATGGCGAAGAGCTGAGTGGCTTCGGACCACGCAACGTTGCTTAGGTCTCCGGGTTCGCCTGGCTTGGGAATGTTTGCAAAAACGTTGACGTTGAGAGCGATCGTCATTGCATCGGGGGGTGGAGCATTACTTCCCTTTTTGGGACTTGAGCCGTCACTCGAAGCTTCCGCTGACGCCGGGGGGACTACCGGCAGGCGCTCGGGAATTGGGTCCTTGAAAATAAACCGATCGGAATCTGTTCGGATGCCAAGGACATCTGAGTCTCCAGGCAATTTCTGCGTCGCCCCATACATCGATTCGGACTTAGAGGCATCCTGATCTGAGTTTTTTTGCACCATGCCGAAAACTCGTTCGAATTCTCGCTCCGTATCGTTGTGCTCGCCCATTCAGGTTGTCTCCAGAGATAGTCAGCTAGCTTACTCTGGGAATTGTGTGCAGTAAACACGTTCTTCTTGACTTCGGAACGAATCGTGCATACGATTCGTTCCCCATAAACACCTGCTAGTTCACTGTTCCGGTTTGGCCTATAGGTCAACAAAATCAGGAGCGCGTCGCGGGAGTGTCCTTTATGAACTCGGGTGCTGTCGATGGTGCTCTTGATGCGAATATTGCTCCCGGAGTCTGGTGCCACACTCGTTCAGAAACATCGTCTGCGGATTTCTAACCGAGTAAGTTTAATTTTCTTCTCTGTCTTCAACACTCCGGGCGGCACACACCTTTCAGCAAGCAGATCCCGATGCCAATGAAGCAAATCAGTCAGCAAAAGAGCAATCTCGCATTCGCTTTCCAGGAACTGCTTACGGCAACTGTAAGGCTTCGCTTTAATCGCCAGGCTGCTCCCAAACCAGCTGTCTTCCGGGCACACATGCGTGAAGCATATCGTCTGTCTGCGCTGGAGGCGGAGAGCAATGGGTATCAATCGGAATACATAAGGATTGCGGGACATGCGGTGATTGCATTCTTAGATGAGACCGTCGCTCTGTCACAGAACACTGCTTTTTCGAGTGGCTGGTCTTTACCACTCACAAACGAGCTGTTTCCGGACGCTTCCGCAGACACCGTTTACAAAAGTCTCGAGAATTTGCTAGCGACGCGGGACTCGGCTGAAGTTGGCGACACGATTGAAGTCTTGTACCTTTGTCTTCTGCTGGGCTATCGCGGCGTCTTGGCTGAGGATGGAGCGCAGGAACTCTCGGATTTTCTCGATAAAATTAGCGCGAAGATGCTGCATATCCGGGGTGCCCGCGAATCGCTAGTGCCTGATTGGGGCGTCCCTCCTGAGCCGATAGAGCCGCTCCCTGTAGATGGAGCGCGGCGTCTGGGGATCGCTGCAATTGGAGTTTCCGTCGCACTATGTGTACTTACATTCGTTATAGGAAAGCTCTTGTTGACGTCGGAAGCAGCGAGTTTCCACTCGCTGGCAAGGTAAGGAGTCGCTGAAGAAGAAGTCATGATGACCAATCTCATAGCGGGCACCGTTCTAATGCTCTACCTCTTGGCGGCGTGGTTTGTGGCATCGCTGATGGGTCTTGCCGGCGCGCGCTTGTGGGTCCTTCGCGGTGCTCTTGTCCTAATCGGTATTGTTGCCGCTAGCACATTCCTCTGGTTTCGGAAGCGCCTGGCACAGGATGCACGGATGCGCGGTCAGAATGCTGTTTATTTTGCTGATGTAGACCGATTGCTACAGGAGGCCGAGAACAAGCTGGAAGCCGCGAATGCCGGAAAGCTGGCGAAATCTCCGATTGTTTACGTTCTGGGCGAGTCAAACACTGCCAAGACGACAACCATCCAGCATGGGGGCCTCCGTCCCGAACTACTAGCCGGCGAGCCGGAACAAAATGGCGAAATTGCAGCTACCACCAGCATTAATATCTGGACCGCCGGTGGCGTGATCTTCATTGAGACCGGCGGCAAGGTCTCGACGGATTCGCAGTTATGGACATATCTGCTTAGCAAGACGCAGCCAAATGAGCTCTCCGCTTCAGGACTGCCGCCACGGGCATTAGTTATCTGTTGCGACTGTGATCGGCTCAAATCAAAGGATCTCGCCATCGCCTCGGGCCGGCGCCTCTCGGAGCGCCTGCGGGATGTCGAAGACACTCTGGGCTCCTCGTTTCCCGTTTATGTGCTCTTCACTAAGCTCGACCAAGTCTCGCACTTTGCCGAGTTCGCCCGAGCACTGTCGCAAGAAGAAGCCGCTCAGGTTCTCGGCATAACTCTGGCACGCGAAAAAGTCGGCGAGGCGCTCTTTGTTGGGGATGAAGAAGCGCTCGTGATGAAGGCATTCGATCAAATGACATGCGCTCTTGCGGAGAAGAGACTCGAATTCCTTCGTCGCGAGCGCATGCCGGAGAAGCTACCGGCGCTCTACGAGTTTCCGCGCGAGATTCGCAAGCTCAGAGAAGGGGTTGCGAACTTTCTCGTCGAGGTCTCGCGTCCGGTGAATGCCGACGCGGCATGCTTCTTGCGCGGATTTTACTTCTCCGGAGTGCGCGCCTTAATGATCTCGGAGACGGTCACAGCTCCAATGGTCTCGGCTGCCGCCGCATCGGTCGCGGCCGCTACGCGCATGTTCAGCATGGAAGAACTCAATGCGCTCTCGAAGCCTTCTGGTCCGGTGATAGAGGCTCGCAAGATTCCCGAGTGGACGTTTGCCTCGCGGCTATTCAGCGAAGTCATCCTTCGCGATGAGTCGGCATTGAAGATAGGGCAGCAAAGCCGCGTTCGTAGCCGCGCAGCCGCGGCAATGATGTTCGCAGTAGCTGCCGGTTTATTGTGTGTAGCTGGACTATTCGCCTTCTCCTATCTGCAGAGCCGTAGCTTACAGAAGAATGTGATCGCCACCGCTCGTTCCCTTTCGGGAATTCCTGAACCAGCAGCCGGGCAGTTGGCGAGCACCGACCAACTGCGCCAACTCGAACGCCTGCGCTCCAGCCTGGCCGCGATCGAGAGTTCGGAGCGCAACGCCCAGCCAATGCTGCAACGCCTGAGCTTGTACACCGGCGAGCAGATCAGGAACGACCTCTCTCGAATTTATTTCACGAATTTCAAAAAGGTGTTGCTGCATCCGACCGAACTGTCGCTGAGCCAGCAACTGAATAGCCTATCCCCAACTTCGGGAGAGGACTTCGGCTCTGCCTACACGAAGCTTAAGGCTTATTTAATTACGACCAGCAATCCAGACAAGAGCACCGCAGAGTTCCTTGCTCCCATGCTCGCGAATCTCTGGGCTGCAGGAAACATTCCAGAGCCGGAGCAACAATCGCTCGCGCAAGGTCAATTCGCGTTTTACAGCGAACATCTCGCTACATCGAATCCGTTACCCCAGCACGTAGACAGCAGCGTCGTCGCCCATGCGCGACAGTACCTGAAGCAATTCAACGGCATGGAGCGTATCTATGAGGGCATGCTCGCAGCTGCAGCCAAAAACAATCCTGAGATCGACTTCAACCGGCTCTATCCCGGATCGGCACAAGTCGTGATCGACTCACGCATTGTTCCCGGCGCATTCACCCATGGCGGATTCACGGTAATGAAGGATGCACTTAACAATCCGGACCGCTTCTATGGCGCAGAAGAATGGGTTCTCGGGGAGGCAAGCGCGCTCAACGAATCAAAAGAGCAGTTAGGACAAGAGCTCACGGAGCGCTACACCAAGGACTACCTCAATCAATGGCGTGATTTTCTGAAAGCCGCCACCGTTCTGCACTTCGCGAGCGTGAGCGACGCGACCAATAAACTGCGCCTGCTTTCCGGCAATCGCTCCCCGCTCATGCAATTACTTTGGATCACCGCGGTGAATACGAAGGTCGATCTCCCCGGCGCCGCCAAATCCTTCGACGCCGTGCAGCGCGTCGCCAACGGCGCAAGCGAGGATCATCCCATCGGAACCGACATACAGGCGTATCTCACCTCGCTCAATGGCCTGCAGGGGAACCTCTATGCTCTGGCCGCTGCACCGGAAGGAACGGATCTCACGAACGCTCTGAACTCCGCATTGCTCTCCGCAGGCTCAGCTCGAACCAGCGTGGGGCAAGTGGCGCAGAGCTTCCTCATCGATCCCTACGGTCATGTCGATTCTCAAGTCCGCAAGCTGATGGAAGATCCCATCTCGGCCGCCGAAGAACTGGTCCGCCGCCAAGCGCTAGGCCAGCGAGTCAGCGCCTCACCGAAGGTAACGCCGTAGCGGTTACTGTCACGACATCCTGCAACGTCAAAAGATTACCGCTCACAGCTTCTATGTGATCCTCACCTGCGTACTCATAGCAGGGAAGATAAGCTATTTACCGAAAGCTAACGTTTGTCTCTGAATTTTCTTGATTTCGATACTTTTGGGTGATAGTTCTAAAGCGCTTCCCCCCGCTACTCCCCGGAGCAGCTCCCTGCAATGTCAATGTTCCTGAAAGGTTAACTGCGGCCATATATTCCGATGTCACCGGAGCTGCTGACCAAGATCGGCGAATTCGAGCTTAAGGAAAAGCTCGGACAGGGCGGATACGGCGCCGTTTACAAGGCCCGCGACTCCCTCAGCCGCGACGTCGCCATCAAAATCCTGACTGGCTTCGGCGACGACATTACCACGATCAACGTCTTCAAAAAAGAAGCCGCGACCCTTGCCAAACTGCAGCACCCGAACATCGTCACGGTGTACCAGTTCGGGGTAGACAACATGCGCCCGTACCTGGCGATGGAGTACCTCCAAGGGCAGCCGCTCAGCGCCATCATCAAGACGCGCCGCGAGCTCCACCTGGTCGAGAAACTCGACATCATCATCCAAGCCACGGAAGGGCTCAAGCACGCGCACGAGAACAACGTCATCCACCGCGACATCAAGCCGCACAACCTGATGGTGGTGGAGAGCGCCGAGAAGTCACTGGTAGTAAAGCTCATCGACTTCGGCATTGCTCAGGGGGAGGCCAGCAAATCGCAAAGCCAGTCCATCGCCGGCAGCTTGCCTTACATGTCGCCCGAGCACTTTGTCCAGCGCCGCACGCCGTGGTGCGACGTCTTCTCCATGGGCGTAGTTCTCTACGAACTCCTCACCGGTGGCATTGTCCCTTATGCCTCCGATCGCGACGAACTGCCCGTAGCATACGGCAAGCTGATGAGCCAGGATCCGGCTCTACCGCTCAGCCATCATGTAGCGAACCTTCCATCGGGACTGGAAGAAGTCGTTGCCAAGGCAATCTGCAAACAAAAGCTCAAAGCGTATGAGACGGCAGAAGAGTTCCTCTTCGAACTCTCCCGCATACATGACATAGTCAAGTCACAATACGTGAGCGAGCGCCTCGCTGAAGTCGACGCGGCCATCAAGCGACAGGACGCCACCGGAGCCTACGAACTCGTCAACGGCATCCTCCGCGTCGATCCCAAGAATACCCCGGCGAATCGCAAGAAGTTCGAACTCAAGAAGCTGCTGGAAGAGAGCAAGCGCAATCAAAAACTGCGCGACATGTGCGTGCGCGCCGAAGGCGCCATCCACGAAAAGCGCTTCGACGAGGCCCAGCGCCAATTGCAAGAAGCGTTGCAGATCGATCCTGGAAGCCCGACTGTTGCGCAACTCCAGCAGAAGCTAGCCGACATTCGCCGCGTGCAAGCTCGCATCGACGAACTGGTGCGCCAAGCGCAGCAAGCGCAGATCAGCGGAAACCTCGATCAAGCCAGCACCGCCATCAGAGAAGCGGCCTCACTGGACCGCAGCAACACCGAAGTCCTGCGCTTTCAGGCGGAAATCGATCGCCGTTGCGCACAAGAGCACAACCTAGTCGAACAAGCCCGCGCACTAGTGCACGAGCAGCGCTTCCGCGAAGCGTCCACGGTAATTCGCGAACTCGAGAGCATGGCGCCGCGGTCCGAACGAGTGCTGGCGCTCAAAGAACTCGCAACTCGCGAATATCGCGAATACGTCCGACGCGCCGAGATCGCGGCCTATCTGAATGAAGCGCAGCAACTCGCTGTTCCCGGAACTCTGCAGCAGGCTCGCAGCAAGCTCGACGAAGCCATCGCCAAGTATCCTGACGAGCGCTCGCTGCTCGAGCTTCGCGCTACCGTCGAGAAGCAGCAGGAAGAATTCGCCCGCCGTCAATTTCTCGAAGAGAAGGTGCGAGCCGGCGAACAGGCAATCCAGTCCAAAAACTACGTCGACGCGATCGCGATCCTCGAGCAGGCCCGTCTGCGCGTTCCCGATTCGAGACTCGAAAGCCTTCTCGGGACCGCCAAGAAGAAGGCCCAGGAGCAGGCCGGCGAGAAGCGCCGCGAGCAATACATCAAGAGCGCCAGGACCAGTTTGGCACGAGGCGACGCTGCTTCCGCCGTAGTCACACTGGAGATGGCGCAGAGTGAATTCGGGGCCAACGACCAGCAGATTCTCTCTCTGCTGAACGAAGCCCGCAGCACCGCCGAGCGCCAGGCCCGCGAGGCTGCCCAGCGGGAAGAGGAGCGCAAAGCGGCAGAGCGCGAAGCACTCCGCCTGGCTGCCGAGCGCGAAGAAATCAACGCGGCCATCGCCGATGCCGCAGCCGCTGCGCAACACGGAAATTACGATTTCGGCGTCAGGCTCATCGAGGAGAGCGCGAGCAAGTTCGGCATGCGCTCCGAGCTGGCGCAAGCCGCGAATCAAATCAAGTCTGCCCGCACCGCCGACGTCACCGCGCACATCGAAACGCTGATCGCAGAAGCTGACAGGGAAGCGGATACCAACAGCTTCCAAGCGGCACTCAACGCCATCGAGCGCGCCAAGACCTTCATCGAGTTTGCTGCCCCCGCCGCAGTGGCGAAGCTGAAAGCCGCCGAGCAGCAGATCCGCAGAGCCCAGCAGGAGCAGGAAACCTCCGCGACCAGGATCATTCAGGGATCGGCCGTTGCCCCACCGCCGCCTGCATCATCCGAATTCGATGCAGACGCAATGACGATCCGGACTTCGCCAAGCGGATCCGCCGCCGCCCCAGCAAGAGCGCCGATCAGGGAACCAGAACAGGAAACACGACGGCTCGACGCGCCTCCGCGCACAGGCACAGCGCCTCGTCCAGTTCCAATCGAGCCGGTCGCCCCGCTACCAGTTCCCAAAAAGACACCGTGGCTGATCCCGGCCGTGGGATCCGCCATCGTAGTAGTCGCCGCGCTGATCATCTACGTAGTGATTCACGGAAGCTCGACAATCCAAGTTCGCTTCGAGGCGAATCCCGCCGGAACTGATATTTTCGTGAATGGCGAGCACTGCTCCGCACCCTGCGCGGCCAAGCTGAAACCCGGCAAGTACGCCGTTGAAGCCACGCACGATCAGTACACGACGGTAAGGAAACAAATCGACGTCACCAAGCCGTATACGGAATCGCTAACGCTCACTGCGATTTCAGCTGGACCAGCCCGTCCAGCACCCGTGGGCATACTGGCTCTAGCAATCAATGTTGACAGTGCCGATATCTTTGTCGACGGACAACTAAAGGATAGAGCCCACGGCAAGAACGCCAGGATCACGGTAGCCGCCGGCAGCCATCAGATTCGCCTAGAGAAGTCCGGCTACCAGCCCACGACGTTGCCAGTCGAGATCACCGAGGGTTCCGAATCGGCACTGGCATTCTCCCTGGAGAAGGGAAGCGGCGCAATCACGGAGACTACTTACCTGATCGTAAGCTCCGTTCCCAATGCATCACTCGTAGTCGATGGCAAGTCTGCGGGCA